>NZ_ATHQ01000001.1:195000-495000 GCF_000523275.1 Lebetimonas sp. JH292
TTCCAAAGCAAAATCAAGAAGCGGTGTTGCAGGGAAAAATTCGGCTGCATATTTTTTAAGACCTTCCACTCTTTTATCAGGGTTTCTTACAGATTTAATTCTATGCCCAATTCCTGGAATTGGAATACCCTGTTTTTTCATATAATTTACAAATTCTTTAGGATTCATTGAATTGTCATATGCATATTTGAAATATTTTGCTGCTCCGTCAATTGCACCACCAAATCTTGGTCCAATTGTAAGAAGACCTGTTACAAGTGATTCAACAACGCTTTTTCCAGCCCTTGCTGTAACTTTGGCATTATGCGCACCACTTACGGCAGGACCGTGGTCTGCTACTGTTTTAATGACAGTTTCTATAAAATTAGTGGCCCATTTAGGATATCTTTTTTTGAACCAAAGAAGTGAAATAACATCACCTATGCTGTAACCTGTATCAGGAGTAGCCACAGAACTAATAGGAATACCTGCATAAACAGCTTCTTCTCCCCTGTCGTCACTGATTGTACAAACAAAATTTCTTGGTTTTCTAATTTTTCCTGCAGCAAGAGCTTTTGAATAATCTTCAGGAACAGGCGGAACATCAGGTTCTTTAATTTCTTCAATAACACCTTTTCCTTTTAATTCTTCATATACGCCTTTAATTACAAGAGGTAAATCGTTAAAGTTATCTGGAACGTGAATTCCGGCTTCTTTCATTGCTCTGTTTTTAGCTTCAGCAGTTTCAGCCTGGGCATTTGCACTGGCTCCGGCATGTCCAAATTGTACCCCACTGCTGAAATATTTTGCAATAGTACCTATACACCATCCGATAACCGGTTTAGTAATTTTACCTTCTTTTATTGCTTCGATTACTTTATATTCTTCTCTTCCACCTACTTCACCAAGTAATATCATATATTTAACTTGAGGATTTTTTTCCATTCTAAGTAAATGGTCGATAAATACGCTTCCTACGAATCTGTCACCACCAATAGCAACACCTTCGGCAATTCCGTCTGCATTTAGAGCTATAATATTTGAAAGTTCGTTAAATAAACCGCCACTTCTTGTTACAAGTCCGGCACTTCCGGGTCTATGAAGTTTAGATTTTACAATATTTTCAATGGTTCCGCCAATGTTTGCAACTTTAAATGCTCCAGGAACAATAGCACCTACAGTCGCAGGCCCTATTATAGTTACACCTTTTGCTCTTGCTTTTTTATTCATAAGCCTTGCAAGTCTTTCTGGAATTCCCTCAGCTGTTATCATAATTACCCTGAATTGATTCATATCAAGAGCTTCATTTGTTACATCATAAGCAGTTCTAAATGAACCAAAATTAAGCAAAACATCTGCATTTGAATGATTTTTCACAGCTTCAGCAGTATTTTTATAAACAGGAATCATTACTTCATCTGTTCCAAAAAAGAATTTCTCAAATTTATTAGAACTTGTTGGAGCTACAATAGCCGCAACAGACGGTTTTTCCCTTTTAATTACATAATCATAATCAAGCATTCTTTGAATTGCTGATTTATTGTTATTCCAAAATATTGCCTGTGTATCCCTTGTAAATAGTGCATTACTCATTATTCAGCTCCTTTTTTGTCATCTTCAAGTGCCATTCTAACAATATCTGTAATATGTGTTTCAGGTCCGAAAACTTTAATTGGAAGTCCAAGTTTTTCAGCCGCCGCTTTTATATCTTTAAGACCTTTTTCATAATTCGGTCCGCCTCTTCTTACATAAATTCTGACACCTACATCTTTCATTTTATCTGCATATTTGTTAAATGCCTGGATAATACCTGTAAATGTTTTGGCTACATCTGTAAAGTTTGCAATAGCTCCACCAATTATTAAAATTTTATCTCTACCCTGAGGATCTTTTTCTCTTGTCATTAAATCAAGAACAGTCTCAGTATAAAATCTTGTTTCATCAGTAGTAGGACCACCTGAATATTCACCGTAATTTGCTAATTCATTAACTCCACCGGCCAAATCTGCAATAGTATCCGCATAAACCACTGAAGCTCCTCCGCCTGCAACAAGTGTCCAAATTCTTCCCATCGGATTTAAAATAGTAAGTTTTAATGAAGCACCGCTTTTTGCATCTGCTTCGGCTATTGCTTTTTCCTCAGGAGATTTTTCAGGCATACCAAATGGCGTAGGAAATTCAATATTCCCCCATTTATCTTTCATTAAAAATCCAGCTGTATCGTCCAATCTTGCGACTAAATCTAAAATATAAATATTATTTCCTTGCAATACTAACGGATTTATTTCTAAATACGCAAAGTTTAAATCTCTAAAGAATTTATAAAACTGCTCAGCAAAAGTTACAAATCTTTCTTTGTTTTCTTCCGGAATGTCAGCCGGAATATTTGCCCTTATTAAATGCTCTAAATTTGCTTCATCCATATCTATCGGGATTTTAATTTCAGTAACTTTATCCCAGTTTTCTTCTACTTCCATTCCTCCGTGGGCACTTAAATACAACACATCATGGTAGGCATCTAACGTGGTAGCAGCTATATAATATTCTTCATCTTCAGTGTGCGGTGTAAAAGGTTCAACTATAAAATGGGTAAGTCTTCCTTTTTGCCCACTAAGCAAAGTTACATCGTGAGAAGCTTTTTCATCTATCCATTTAGCCGCATCTTCAAGGGTAACATCTCCCGGTTTATTAACTTTAAATAAAACTAAATTGTTTTTGCCTCTCTTACCAAAAAGCATATCAGGTTTTGCAACTAAAGGTTTTTCATTTAACCATGAATATTCTTCTTTTTTGGCCAATTCTCTTAACTCGTCTCCACTGGTAACCAATACACTTTCAAACGGATAATATAATCCGCTGAAATACTTTTCCCAATTTTGTTTAAAAAGTTTTTTTCCGTCATATTCACGAATAGGTTTTTGAGCCATTAATACTCCTTGAATTTTATTTTAAAAATTGTATCATTTATAAAAAATATTTGTGTTTAAATAATATATATTGAAATATTTTTCTTAAATAGTGTTTAATTTTGAAACATTTATTTTTAAAATTATCTTATTTTTGTGAAAAATCGAAACGCTGTTTTTATTTTTACTGTAAATCAATTTATATTTATCACCTTTTTTAATACCGTAAAACTCCAAAATTTCAGATAATTTTTCATTATTGCAGCTCATACTATATATTTTTTCTTTTTTTAAAATTTCAGCCAGATTTTTGGGGAAATAAAAGCTGTAGCTTAATTTTTTTGCTGGCGTATATTTATTAAAAAACAAAGATATATCAAGCATTATTAAAGATGTAAATAAAACAACAAATAATATTTTATAAAATGTTCTGAATCGTGGAAGTCTGACTTTATAAGATTTTAAAAAAACATTTACCATATTGACAACAAATCCTAACGTATATGGTGCATAATCGTCTATTTTTATTTTCTGTCTGAAAGATAAAATCAGAGAAACAAAAAAAGCCGTTGCGGAAATAAAATATATTAAATCTTTTTTATAAAAAATATTTTTATATAACGCATACAAAAAATAGACAAATACAAACGGAGAAAAAATTAAAAAATATGTACCGAATAAATCTAAAAAATAACCTTTGGGTCTGCCGTGTATTTTATATTCAAAGTAATTTGCATTAAAAGCCAATAAAATTAGACTAAAAATAAGCAGTTTTGTATCTTTTTTATAAATAGAATAAAAAATGAGCGCCAGATATAATGAAATTAAACTTTTGTCAACAAAAACATACAAAATTAACAGGATATAAGAAAAATTTTTGAATTTTTCATAACTGTAAATGAATAACAGACTTAAAAAAATCAAATACACAGATTTATTGACTATCACAGAAGATATTATCATTCCCGGAATTAACATAAAAATATAAGTCGTGTAAATTATTTCTCTTTTTGTTTTCAGTTTTAATTTTGCTATATTATAAAAAATAACAACACTCAAAAATCCTGTAAATAATGAAGGAAAACGCAACGCATAATCGTTTTTCCCAAATAAATCAAAAGAAAGATGTAAAATGTTTTTTAAAAAAGGAAAATGATTAATACTGTCTATTTCAACAAAAGAAAATGATAAAAATTCAACGCTGTATAAAAACAAAAAAAGATAAAAAATTATAATAGGCAGAAATTTCATAATTTAAGAAAATTGTTGATTATTTCTTTTCCGTGTTCGCTCATAATCGATTCCGGATGATACTGAACTCCGAAAATCGGTTTATTTTTTACCCTCAAAGACATTATTTCATTATCATCGAGAGAATAAGATGTGGGAATTATAAATTCCGGTAGAGTTTTTTCATCCACCACAAGTGAATGGTATCTTGTAACCCTAAATTTTTCGGGAATATTTTCATATATATCATCATATACAGTTATTTCAATATCGCTTGTTTTTCCGTGCATTAGATTTTTAGCCCTTATTATTTTTGCTCCAAACGCATACGCAATTGACTGATGCCCGAGACATACACCAAGAATCGGTTTATCTATTTTCTTTATAATTTCCACACTGACTCCGGCTTCTTTTGGAGTCGAAGGACCCGGGGAGATGATTATCTTTTCCGGATTTAATTTTTTAATTTCTTCTATATTCATTTCATCGTTTCTGATTATCTTCAAATTGGCCCCTAATTCCAGACAATACTGAACTATATTGTAAGTAAAAGAATCATAATTATCAATCATTAATATCATTAACAGCCTTTTTTAAGAAATTTTATCAAAATTTATCGTTATATTTTTCATTTATCTTTTTTTTAAATTCATTAATGTCTTTTTGTAAATTTTCAAAATTTTTAATAAGTTTTTTGCCGTAATCTGTCAAATATGTTCCTCCTCCGCCTTTTCCTCCGCTTTGTTTTTCCACTACTTCTTTTTTAGATAAAGAATTAATGATATCTATTGCATCCCAAGCCGCCCTATAACTCATTTTCATCTCTTTTGCGGCTTTTGAAATAGAACCGTATTTATCAATTAATTTTAATAATCTTATCCTCCCTTTTCCCAAAAAACTTTTATTTTTTTTATCTATCCAGTAATTTATTTTTATTTCCATTTTTTTACTTTTTTAAAAATTATAACAAATTTGATAAAATTTCTTAAAAAAGGCTGTTAATGAAAGAAAAATTATTTAGTGAGAGTTTTTTAACGCTTGAAACAACTCCGCCTAAATTACCGACAATTGATCCTATGATAGAAAAATTAAAACAAACTGAAGCTTATAAATATGTAGACGGATTTACCACAACAGACTGCCCTTTAAGCAGACTAAAATACAATTCAATTATAGCAGCTTTTAAAATTCAGCAAACTTTTAATAAAAAAGTTATTGCAACAATGAGCATGAGAGACAGAAACATTATAGCGCTTCAAAGCGATTTACTTGGGGCAAACGATTTAAATGTTACAAATATTTTGGCACTAACAGGCGACCCCGCTAAAATGTCGGATCAGCCTAATGCAAAAGCGGTTGTGGAAGGAAGCAGTATAAAACTTCTTGAAATAATAAGGGCATTTAACAGCGGAATGGATTATGCGGGTAAAGAATTTAAAATAAAACCAAAACCTGTAAACCCTTTTGCAGTAACCAATTCATATGCAAAAAATTTTATTTCAATAGAAAAAAAAATTTATAAAAAAGTTAAACATTATGCTTTGGGAATAATTACCCAACCCGTATATGATATGGAAATTGTTGAAAAAATGCTTGATATTAGGGATAAAATAAGAAATAAATTTAAAGATGAAAGAAAAAAATTTGATATCGTTTTCGGTTTTTTTCCTATAACAAAACTAAAAACAGCCCAGTTTTTACATTCTCATGTTCCAGGCATTTATGTACCGGATAGCTGGATAGAAAAATTAATTAAAGCTCATAAAATAAATGAAGAAGAAGAATACAAAAGAAATTTATTTAACAATTTGCAAAAAAAACACCCTAAAATTCACATCATGACAGCCAATAGATTTGAAATAGTAAAAGAGCTTTTTTAAAAAGCTCTTAAATAAGACAATACGTAAATATTTGAATATGCATCGTTATTATCTTCTTCAAATTTATCTCTTTCAAATGAAACTTTAATATTATTTATTTTATCTAAATTATAATTAACACTCAGTCCATAACCGTATTTATATTCATCACCAGTGTTATACACAACAAAACCGTCATTTGCTACTTTATAAGCAAATTTTCCAAATGTTGTTTTTAAAGTTGTAGTCCAAGGGCCTTTAAAATTTTGAAATTTCAAATCAAAATTATTATAAGTATCATCAGGTGCAATACCATCTTTTGAAATATGAATATTATTATATTTTCCTTCCACGTAAAAACTACCAATATTTGAATAGTAATTACCAAATTAAAACCTATTTTTGGAGAAATTTGATTAACATTAAAATTTTTATAATCTGAAAAATAATAATCTATTCCCATATTGTATTTTAAATATTTGTAATAATCAATTCCACCAAACAACACTTTATTATAATTTTATAAAAATAATCCAGCTTAAAAGTAAAATCTTTTTGTTTCCAATCAGAGATATTGTTTTTATAATCAATTTTTAAATATTCCCCATCCATTTCAACCTTAACAGGCCATTGGTAATAATTATAATAAACACCTCCTAATTTTGCTTTATCTTTAGATGAACCGCTATAATCAATATAGCTTCCATAAGGCATTACAACTAATGTATTATATGCAAAACTTAAAACTGCAACATGATAAAAAAAGAATTTTTTTCATTTTTTCTCCTTTAAATTTATTTTATATCCTAAATTTTTTTTATTTATTATATCAATTCCTTTTTTTCTAAGATTTGAAATTATAACTTTAATAGAATCAATGTTTTCAATATAGTCACAATTTTCTAAAATTTCAAATTTTGAAATCTGTTTCAGCTTTTGTTAACTCTATTAAAATGTTTTTATGATGTAAGTGTTTTGTTTTAAGATTTTAAATAAACTTCTTCATATTTTATTACCTCTTTTTTTAAAATTTTTTTTCTTAAATAATTCAATCTTAAAATAATTTTTTCATATTCAGAGTACAAATAACAGTAATCACCAATATACAAAGCTTTTTTTATATCCATTATAAAAAAAAATCAACTAAAATTACATCATACTTTTTAAAATTATCATAAACTTGTTTAAAATTAAATTCATTTGTTTCAAAAAAAGAATAATTCAATATATTCATTTTAAATATTTTTTTGCAATTATATTATTGGGATCTAAAATAATGTGTTAACATTTTATTTGCAACAGACAAAGATGATTTAAAATCTTTCTTATAATATCAAATAATAATTGGCATAAAAATTGTAATAATCTTTTTTTATTATTTTTCCCATATATAAATAAACTCTTGCTAAACCTAAAAGCGGTTCAATAGATTGCATTTTCATAATTCTTATTTAAAAAAAACAAATATCCAAGTCTTAAATTTACAGTATATCCTCTAGGATATTTTTCATACAATGGAATAAAAACACTAATTGCATCTTTATAATCCCCCATTTTCTCATAATTATAAGATTTATAATAAATATCTTTAATATTTAATGCAAATTTTTCATAAATTCTCCTTAATTCAAAATTTTTTCCTTTTATTTTTTCAAACCCTTTTTCATAAAATGAAAAATAAATTTCTCCATAATCTGATTTAATACTTAAATTTTCTTTTTTATATGTATCTTATTCTAAAAAAGATTTAAAATTAAATGGTAACAAAAATTCAATTAAAATTAATTTAAATTTATTAAGCCTTATGTCCAGTGGCAACACATCCTCATAATATATATTTTTATTAATAAGAGGAATTTTTGGAACTAATTTAAAAATTTCCTTAAGATATGAATCTTTTCCATCATACACATAAAAATAAAACAGTTTACCCTGCATATAAAAAAACAGTTTGTTTTTACCATCAAACAGGTAAAATTCCCCTTTGTCATTCATTTTAACTATAAATTCAACTATTTCACTTTTTTCATTTTTATATTTGTAAATATCATCTAAAATAAAATTAAATCTAAGTTTCATTGATTTATCTAAAATTGTTGCTTCAATTTCTTCATCCTTTTTAGGCAAAGAGTAAAAATATAATTTATTCTCCTTTATATAATCATAAAATTTAAAAGGAACAGTTTCACTTCCCAAAATTCCGTACTTTTGAACCTGAATATGTATGTGAGGTTCTGGGGAATAACCGCTGTTTCCACATTTTCCTATAATATCTCCAACTTTCACATAATCTCCGACATTAACTTTTGCAGAATACTGCATTAAATGGGATATTTCTACAAAAAAACCTAAATCACTTTTTAAAATTATATAATTTCCCCAATTATTAACTCTATCAACTTCTCCAATTATATTATCTTTTAAGTCATCTCTTTTTGCAACAATATAACCATTTACAGGTGAAAGAACGTTTTCTCCAAAAGCATAATAATCTTCTAAAAAAAGACCTTCATTTTTATATGTTTTACCATTTTTTTTAATCACAAAATCGTATGCATATTTCCATTTTCCTATATGTGTCCATTTTCCATCAAAAGCCTGGTATACCGTCCATTTACCAGAAAAAGGCAAATGAATTTTAATATCATTACCTCCAAACCTGAATGTAGAACTCAAAAAAGAAATTAAAGATTTTTCAGGTGTCCCTTTTATTGAATAATTAAAATAAACATACCCTACACTATATAAAAATCACTAAAATTGTTATAAAATTAAAAGGCAATGTATAAACCGGCAAAGAATATAATTTAAATGTTGGAAGTAAAAATACACCGCCCACTGCCATAGCAATAAGTATAAAATTAAAATTATATGGGGAATTTAAAGCATTATAATAATTTGTAAAAAAAGAGTGAAAGTAAACTCCTGCATAAAAACCTATCAAAGATAGAAAAAATAAAATTCTAGAGTAAATTAAACCAGCCGCTTCAAAAAGTAAAAAAAATATTACTCAACAAATTTGTATATTTAAAACTTGCTAAATAAAAAAACATACTAACAATTGCAAAAGGAAATGATAAAATAGGTAAAAAATATTTTATAAAAACCTTATTTAAATAAACAGACATTAAAAAAGTTAAAATAGATAAAATAGTGGCAATACTTACATCAAAATAAAATCCAACACCCATTCCCACAAGAAGTGAATTATAAAGATAAAAACCATATTTTATATATTCTTCTCTAATTTTAATTAATTCTGCAAAAACGATAGTCGAAATAATAGCAACAACTCCTAAAATTCCAACACTAGGAAGTAAAAAAGAAAGAAAAAATAAAACAATTCCTGCCTTCACATCCCTTAAAAAAAGAATAGAAATATAAGGCTTAAATAATATTTTTAAATCCATTTTTTTCCTATTTTAAATAATTCGGAATAATTTCTTTTTCAATAACATAATCCAAATCATCAGCCTCTCTAATTAAATGAGAAGTTGAACTTTTATCAATAAAAGACAGACTTTTGGACGATATCTAATAAACTGCATTGATTGAGTATAATTATATGCACCAACAGGCCAAAGACTCAATACACTCCCCCGCTCAAGCGGAGGCAACATTATATTTTCTGCAATAACATCTATATTCATACAAAGTGGACCATTTATCATTGACGGTTCGTTTAATCCTTCATATCTTTTATCAAGTGCTATATCAAAATTATACCAAAATGCTGTATATAACAAATTAACTCCTGCATCCACAATATAACCTTTTTTACCGTCTGGAAATCTTTTTGATGCAAATACAGATGTGAGTAAATAGCCAGCTTCATCAATTAATGCCCTACCAGTTTCTAAATAAAGTTTTGGTAATTTTTTATCATTAAATTCATAAATTGCATTTGTAACTGCTTCTGCATATTCATCCGCGCTTGGCACTATAACCTCTGGAGGTTGATATACACCTTTTAATCTGTTTTTACTAGCAAATCCTCCACCAATGTCAATATATTCAATTTCATATCCAAAATCTTCTTGCACTTTTTTTCTAAGATCCATTAATTTTCTAACTTCATTTGCGTAAGCATTTGCTACTAAACATAAAGGTTCCAATATGGGCATGAAGCCCTGTTAAATACAGTTTCTTACCTTTATAAATTCTTTTAATTGCTTCATAAGCTTCTCCATTATCTATATTAAATCCAAATCTGCTCCATTGAGGATAAATACCTGTATCCATATTGCATCTAATTGCCACAGGAATATTAATTCCAAACTCATCCGCAATATCTTCTAAATCGTTAATTTCATAAAGATGGTCGATATGAATTTTAGCACCCTCTTTTACCGCAACTTTTAATGCTTCTTTTGGTTTATATGGACCATTAAAAATTATATCTTTTCCATCAATGCCGTTTCTTCTTGCTTTTTGATATTCAAATTCGCTTACAACTTCAGCTTTGCTCCCAAGTTTATGATAAATTTTACAAATAGCATCTAAATAATTAGTTTTATAACTCCACCAAAATTCAACCTCTGGATATCTGCTTGAAAAAGCTTCTTTAAATTCTAAATATTTATCTTCAATACTCCTTTGACTGAAAACAAATAGAGGTGAGCCGAATTTTTCAACTAAATCCCTAACTTTTACTCCATCTATTTCACTTCTTATTTTTTGAGATTTAAGAGGTGAGCCGTATTTACTTGCAAGTGCAAAATCAACTCTATTTATTGTAGGTTTTTCATAATTCATTTTTTCTCCTTAAAGTTCTTTTTTATTCATTAATGTTAAAAACTGTTTAAAATCAACACTTAATTCTTCCACATACCTTACATACATTTTTTCAAGTGGATAATCTAAATTTTGTTTTACATTTTTACCATTTATTAATTCTATTAATATCTGAGGAAGATTAACTCCTAAATCAGTAGCAAAATAAACCCATGCCGGAAATCTGGGATTTATCTCAATTAAATAAATTTCATTGTTATAAACCATTGCTTCAAGCTCAAACGCCCCTCTCCAATTTTTAGAAAATTCAACTGCTAAATTTAAAAGTTTTTCATTTTTAATACTTACCGCGCTCCAAACTTTTCCTAAATCCGTGGTTGTCAATTTTTTTATACCAACACCGCCTTTTAATTCATAATTACTGATTCCTACATAATTAATTTCAATTCCGTTAATAACTTCCTGTACTAAAAGAGGAAAACCCCACTCATTTGAAATTTTGTAAAAATATTCAATTGCTTCATCTAAATTATAGGCTTTATAAGCTTTGTAATAATTTCCTTTAACCATTATCGGAAAACCCAGCTCTTTTGTGGCAGAGATTAAATCATCAAGAGATAAAATTTTAATAGTTTTAGGATGTTTAACACCAAGTTTTTTACAAAATTCGCTAAGTTTTGATTTATCTCTCATTTCAAACTGTTTAAGGGTTGGTAAAAATGTTTTTAATCCCAATTCTTCAATGTTTTTCTGATATTTAATATATAAAGGTAGTTCAGCATCTAAGTTTGGTATTAAAACATTAATATCAGATTTTTCCTTAATATATCTGATTCTGTTTTCAAACTCTTCATAACCAAGAGTTGGATAAGGCATTAAATAAACTTTTTCAAATAAATCCTGATAAACTCCCGGCTCATTTGGGTCATAACTTAAGCCAATTAATTTATATTTATCTTTTAAACTTTTGGCAACTCCTATACCAGGAGCTGGATTGTCAGTGTTATTTAATCCACTAATTGCTATTTTCATTGATTAGCCCATAAATTTTTAATTTTTGAAAAAAATCATTAACATCAATATAAACTTCTCTCCAATCTTTATTAGTTTCAGATGAAATAATAGATATTATTTCATCTTTATTTTTACCTTCTTTAATTAGCTCAATAATTCTTTTTGCTGTATCATTTAACTGAAAGGTAATACCAAGAGATGGAATAAATCCCATATTATTTTCATCAATAACCATTTCATTTATCAACATAACAACTCCTTAATTTTTTAAAATGATAAAAAAGAAAGGTAAATGGAAAGTTAATGAAGAAAAAAGAAAATTATTGGTGATAATTAGGAGCTTCTTTTGTAATAGTTACATCATGCACATGTGATTCTTTAAGACCGGCACTTGTAATTTCCACAAATTCAGCCCTTTCCCAGAAAGTCGGTATATTTTTTGCACCGCAGTATCCCATAGAAGACCTAAGACCACCAATCAACTGGTGAATTACATCGGCAATTTTCCCTCTGTATGGAACCATACCTTCAATTCCTTCAGGAACCAACTTATCAGCCGCTGTTCCCTCCTGAAAATATCTGTCATTGCTTCCTTTTTGCATAGCACCGATACTTCCCATACCTCTGTATGCTTTATACTGTCTTCCCTGATACATAATAGTTTCACCTGGACTTTCTTCCGTACCTGCGAGTAAGCTTCCAATCATTACACAGCTTGCACCGACTGCCAAGGCTTTTGCGATATCTCCCGAATATTTAATACCTCCGTCCGCTATTACAGGTACATCAAATTCTGCCGCAGCAGCCGCACATTCATCAATCGCACTGATTTGAGGAACCCCTACGCCTGCGACTATCCTTGTTGTACATATACTTCCCGGACCTATTCCTACTTTTACACCGTCGGCCCCCGCTGCAATTAAATCTCTTGTTGCCCCTGCCGTAGCTACATTCCCGGCCACCACATCAACATCAAATCTTTTTTTGATATCACTAACCAAATCTAAAATACCCTGAGAATGACCGTGGGCCGAATCTACAACGATTACATCAACGCCGGCTCCTACAAGCGCGGCGGCTCTTTCAATTCCATTTCCGACCCCAACCGCAGCAGCCACTCTTAATCTTCCATATTTATCTTTATTTGCATTTGGATAATCTTTTTTCTTTTGGATATCTTTAATGGTAATAAGCCCTTTTAAATAACCGTCTTCATCCACAATAGGAAGTTTTTCAATTTTATTTTTATGCAGGATTTGTTCTGCTTGCTCTAATGTTATTCCCTCTCTTGCGGTAATTAACGGCATAGGAGTCATAAGATCTTTTACCAATCTATTATAATTTTGTTCAAATCTAAGGTCTCTGTTTGTAAGAATACCGAGCAGTTTATCATTTTTATCAACCACAGGCACGCCAGAAATTTTATATGTTGCCATAATTTCAAGAGCTTTGGCAATAGTGTCTTCAGGGTAAACTTTGACAGGGTCTATTATAATACCGCTTTCACTTTTTTTAACTTTAATTATTTCTTTCGCCTGAGTCTCAATATCCATATTTTTATGAATTACCCCTATTCCTCCAAGTCTAGCCAATGCAATTGCGGCTCTTGCTTCTGTAACAGTATCCATCGCAGCAGAAACAATAGGAATATTTAAAGATACATTTCTTGTAAATCTTGTTTTTAAATTCACTTCTTTAGGCAAAACATTAGAATACTGTGGGACTAAAAGTACATCTTCAAAAGTCAGAGCTTTATATTTTATTCTCATTTACTATCCTTTACAATGTTTTCAACAATTTTTGCACCGTCAAAAAGAGTCTGCTCGTCAAAATGTTTAGCAATTAGTTGCATACCGATCGGCATATTGTCTTTATCTTTTGCAATTGGAAGTGATATAGCAGGAACGCCTGCCAGATTCACGCTTATTGTATAAATATCGCTTAAATACATTTCAAGCGGGTCTTTTTTAGAATTAAATTCAAATGCCGTTGTCGGTGTGACAGGTATCAAAACCAAATCAGCCTCGCTGAATAATTTGTCATATTCGTTTTTAATGATATGTCTTACTTTTTGGGCTTTTAGATAATAAGCGTCATAATATCCGCTTGAAAGAACGAATGTTCCGAGCATGATTCTTCTTTTTACTTCTTCTCCAAACTGTGCTCTTGTCAATTTGTAAGTCTGTTTTAAATCTTTTCCTTCAATTCTGTTTCCGTATCTCATACCGTCAAATCTCGCAAGATTTGAGCTTGCTTCGGCCGTTGCCACTACATAATAAGTTGCCACATCTATTTTGGAATTCATCAGACTCTTATGAATAATTGTATGACCTTCTTTTTCAAGAGTGTTTATTACATCAAAAATAGCTTTCTTTATCTCTTCGCTTGCTTCATCTATATAATTATCAATTACCGCTATTTTTAATTTTCTGTTTTCATTAAATTCTATTTTTTTATTCTCAACTGGTGCACTCGTAGAATCATGTTTGTCATACCCGGCAATAATATTGTATAAAATTGCGGCATCTTCAACATTTTGTGTAATCGGCCCGATTTGGTCAAGACTGCTTGAAAAAGCCGTGAGCCCGTATCTGCTAACTCTTCCGTAAGTAGGCTTCATGCCCACAACCCCACAAAATGCGGCAGGCTGACGAATTGAACCTCCGGTATCACTTCCAAGAGCGGCAATTGCAAGATTGGCACCGACTACTGCGGCACTTCCCCCGCTGCTTCCGCCAGGAACCCTGTTTGGATTATTGGGATTTAATGTTTTTCCGTAAGTGCTTGTTTCTGTAGAACTTCCCATTGCAAATTCATCCATATTTGTTTTACCAAAAGGACTTAGTCCGTTATTTAGCATTTTTTCAATTACTGTTGCATTATAAGGGGCCACATAACCTTTTAAAATTTTAGACGCACACGTAATTTCCCAGCCTTTTACGTTTATATTGTCTTTTATTGCAACAGGAATTCCGTCTCCCAATTCATTTAAATCAGTACCTAAAAACTGTTCAATATACCCACCGAGCTCTTTTTTTTCTTTCGCTTTTTTCCTTATATCTTTTTTAATTTCCTTTATCTCTTCTTTAGGTAATGTTAAAGCTTCTTTCAGTGTTATCATTTATTCTCCTTTAAATTTTTAAGCCACAAATATATTAAATAACTCCCTACCGCCAAAAAAATTGCAGTTAAAGCAACAAGCCATGAAGGAACAGGTTTATCCATTTATAACCTTATTGCATCTAACACAAAGCCCGCCTTCTTCTTTTGCTAAATATCTCCAGCATCTTGGGCATTTATGCAGAGGAGATTTTTTAATTTTTATAACAAACTGCTCATCTTTTGTATGAAATTCGCCAAATTCCTCTCCTTCTATTTCATCACCAATCATACTAACAACAAAAAAATCAGCCATTTCTTCATTTATTAATTCCACATAATTCGTTTCAATGGCAAGTTCAAGAGTATCTTTTATAACTTTTTCTTTTTTAAGTTTATCAACAAGTTCAAAAAATCTTCTTCTTATTTCGAGAATTTCATCACTTATAGGATTTTCCACATCTGCCAAAGGGGTATATACAAAATCAAATACATCCTTTGCGTCTTCTTTTATAACATTAGGTGCATGCTCAACCGCTTCATCCATTGTATATGTAAGAACAGGTGCCAAAATAGAAACAAGACCTCTTGCTATTAAAGCCATAGCACTCTGGGAATTTCTTCTTTTAGGAGAATCTTTAGCCTCACAATAGAGTCTGTCTTTACAAACATCAAGATATATTGCGCTAAGCTCGGTAACTATAAAATTATTTAAAATATTAAGAGCTTTCGAAAAATCATATTTGTTAAACAGATATATAACCTCATCAAACACATTTTTAGCCCTGTTTAATATCCATTTATCTATATTTGAGGGAGCACTTAGATTTATTTCTTCCAAATCATTAACATTGGCAAGTAAAAATCTTATTGTATTTCTCAGCTTTCTGTATTGTTCAGAAACCTGTTTTAATATATTTTCCCCAAGTTTTATATCTCCGCTGTAATCACTGCTCGCAACCCATAACCTCAGGATTTCGGTTCCGTATTTTTTGGCAACTTCACTAGGTGCAACAACATTCCCTTTTGATTTGCTCATTTTTTCACCGTTTTCATCAACAGTAAATCCGTGTGTTAAAATTGATTTATACGGTGCTTTATTTTCAACTGCGGTTGAAACAAGCAATGAACTTTGGAACCAGCCCCTGTGCTGGTCGCTTCCTTCAAGATACATACTCGCCGGATAATTACCAGCATCGTATCTGCCTGATTTAAGCACTGCAAACCATGTAGAGCCGCTGTCAAACCAAACATCCAAAATATCATCTATTTTTTCAAGTTTAGGCGCCATTTCTTTTTTATTTTCAGGTAAAAGTTCCTCTATGCTCATTTCATACCAGGCATCGGCACCTTTTACTTTAAAAATACTATAAATATTTTCAATAATTTCATCGTCTATTATTAGCTCACCTGTTTCTTTATTTCTAAAAAACGCAATTGGCACTCCCCAGTCTCTTTGTCGTGAAATACACCAGTCAGGTCTGTTGCTGAGCATTGATGTTAATCTGTTTTTACCGGTTTTTGGGGTAAATTCAATATTTTCAATTTCTTTTAGGGCTTTGTTTCTTAGTGTATTACCTTCGTAAGTCTTATCCATTGCTATAAAAAACTGTTTTGTCGCCCTGAAAATAACAGGATTGTGACATCTCCAGCAATGAGGATAAGAGTGGGTAAATTTAGAGGATTTTATTAAATTCTCACCAAGCAGTTCCAAAATTTTTTCATTTGCCTCGAATATATGCATTCCTACAAATTCGCTTGATTTATCTCCCAAAAGTTTTTCAGTTTCTAAAGTTTTTGAATATTTACCTTCACTGTCAACCGGCTGTAATATATCCGAATATCCGTATTTTAACCATACTTTATAATCTTCTTCCCCGTGCCCCGGAGCCGTATGAACGCAGCCTGTTCCGCCGTCCATTGTCACATGTTCTCCGAGTAAAATCACAGAAGTTCTGTTGTTTAAGGGATTTATTGCTTTTAAACCTTCAAGTTCTTTCGAATCAAATTCTTTTACAATATCCCCTCTTACAACATCTTCACTTCTTAATGTCTCATAAAGAGGTTTGGCGACTATAAAATCATCGCTTGTCAAAACATATTTAACTTCAGGAGAAAGAGCTATTCCCATATTTGCCGGAAGTGTCCAAGGTGTTGTTGTCCAGATTATTATTTTGGCATGTTTAGTTCCAAGAGTTTTGTTTGCCTCTTTGCTTAGAGGAAATGTAACATAAATGGAATAATCTTGCTTTTCTTCATATTCGACCTCAGCTTCAGCAAGTGCTGTTTCATCATGCATACACCAAAAAACAGGCTTGCTTCTTTCTACTAAAAGCCCTTTTTTTGCTATTTCGCTTAATGCTTTATAAATATCTGCTTCAAAAGCAAAATCCATCGTCTTATAAGGATTTTCCCAATCTCCTATAACACCGAGAGCCTTAAATTCTTCTTTTTGTATTTCTATAAATTTGGCGGCATGAGTCCGGCAAAGTTCCCTTATTTTTGTTTTAGGAAGATTTTCTTTTTTTGCCCTTCCGATTTTCTTTTCAACCTGCTGCTCAATAGGAAGGCCGTGACAGTCCCAACCGGGTACATATCTTATATCAAAACCCTGAAAATAATAAAATTTATTGATTATATCTTTTAGAATTTTATTTAAAGCATGCCCTATATGAATATGACCGTTTGCATAAGGGGGACCGTCATGAAGATTAAATCTTTCATTGCCTTGTCTGTTTTGTTTCATTTTTTCATAAACATTTTCACTAAACCATTTTTTATATCTTTTTGGTTCGTTTTGAGGTAAATTTCCGCGCATGGGAAATGTAGTCTTGGGCAAAAGAAGAGTTTCTTTATAATCCATTAAAGTTTCCTTTTTTTGCGAAGTATTATACCATAAATGTTAAGTGAAAAATGAAAAGTGCAAAATGAAAAATAAATTATCTACAATTTTTCACTTTTAATCTTTAACTTTCCATTTTATTCAATATGCGAAACAAATTTCACAATAGTAGGATCAGGCAGAAAAAAATAATCTTTATCATCATAATCAAACTGGGAGATAATATCCCTTATTATATTAATTCTTGCTCTTTTTTTATCATTTGCATCAACTATAACCCATGGTGCATAAGGAGTTGAGCTTGCGGCAAACATATCATCTTTTAATTTTTGATATTCATCATAATGCTCATAACTTTTCCAGTCAAGTGTTGAGAGTTTCCATTTTTTTAGCGGATCCGTTTCACGTGATTTTAATCTTTTATACATTTCCTCCTTGCTGATGTTTAAATAATATTTAAAAAATTTTATTCCATCATCTACTATAAGTTCTTCAAATCTCGGACACTGACGGATAAATCTTAAATATTCCTCATGAGTACAAAATCCGAAAATAACTTCAACCCCTGCCCTGTTGTACCAGCTTCTATTAAAAAATACCATTTCTCCACCGGCCGGAAAATGAGGTACATATCTCTGAAAATACCATTCACTCTTTTCTTTATTGCTTGGTTTATCAAGAGCCACGCTTCTGGCAAACCTTGGATTTAAATGTTCAAGTATTCTTTTTATTGTTCCGTCTTTTCCCGCGGTATCCATTCCTTCAAAAACTATTAGCATTCTTTTTTGATGTTTTTGAATCCATGTCTGAAGTTTTACAAGCTCTATTTGAAGATTTAAAAGTTCTTTTTCATAAAATTTATCCTTCAATTTTCCGTTTTTTTTAAACACTTTCTCTTTAGGCAAGGTATATTCAGGCAAATTGTTTTTTTTCATTTTTTTCTCCTTTTTGATACAATATCTTAATTATAACAAAAGGATAAACAATGGAAGTTTTTTTCGTGGGAAAAGCATGGAAATTTAAAAAAAATCTAAGAGATGAACTTTTAAAAAAAATTGATTATGACAAACTTACGTTTTTAGATAAATTCGATATTAATTTTAAGCCCCAAAAAGAAACAATAATTGTCACAGATGAAAATTCTTATCCTCTTGTAGCCAAAATATTTGCAAACCTTACAAATCAAAATTTAGTGGTAAAAGATAATTTTTTGGTTCCTGAAATGGCAAAATATTCTAAAAATTCCTTCTTAATTGATTTTTATTATCAAATAAATATAATATTATTAAAAGACCAAATACCTGAAATTTTAATAATATCCCCGGAATATGAAGAAATAAACATATTTAATCTGGATATAGAGAGTGCGAAACTGCTGTTGGAGCCTGTTTTTAACGCCTATAAAATAAACCCCGTTATTTTCGAAGAAGCGGGAATAATAAAAATTTACACCGAACCTATTGATTTTAATATAAAAAAGGAAATTTTAAGCACTGTTCCGTATACTGTTTTCGGAAATATATTCGAGCATATTGTAAACAATCTGCCTCCTAAAAAAATAACATTCGCAGAAAGCTGTACAGGAGGGCTTATTGCAAGCACTCTAACAAAAATTTCAGGAAGCAGCAACTGTTTTGACGGAAGCGTTGTGACTTATGCAAACAGAATAAAACACGAATGGCTTGGGGTTGAAGAGCTGACACTTGAAAAATACGGCGCTGTAAGCGAACAAACAGTAAAAGAAATGCTCCTCGGGGCACTTGAAATTTCTAAGGCGGATTATGCCCTGGCCGTTAGCGGAATAGCCGGACCTACAGGAGGGACGCCTCAAAAACCAGTGGGAACTGTATATATAGGCGTGGCAAACAAAAAAGAACTTAAAGTAGAACTTTTACACCTCAAAGGTGACAGAAATTATAATCAGTATCTGGCAATGATGAATGCAATAAGACTTTTTATTACATTTAGCGGCCTTTATAGTAAAATTTCATAAAAAGGCAATTAATGGATTCAATTGAAAGAGTAAAAAAAGCAATAGAAGAAATTCAAAAAGGCAATATCATTATAATGATTGATGATGAAGACAGGGAAAATGAAGGGGATTTGGTATATGCTGGAGTATTTTCAACTCCCCAAAAAGTAAATTTTCTGGCAAGCAAGGCCAAAGGTTTAATCTGTGTATCTTTAACAAAAGAAATAGCTGATAATCTTGATTTAACTCCTATGGTTCCGCAAAATAAAGAGAATTTTTCAACAGCCTTTACAATAAGCGTGGATGCAAAAGAAACCAAAACTGGAATCAGTGCATATGAAAGAGATATGACTATAAAAAAATTAAGCTCACCTGTTTCAAAACCGGACGATTTTGTGCGACCGGGGCATATATTCCCGTTAATTGCAAAAGACGGAGGGGCACTAGTCAGAACCGGCCATACAGAAGGAAGTGTGGATATTTGCAAACTTGCTGGAGTCTATCCTGTAGCGGTAATTTGTGAGATAATGAAAGAAGACGGGACAATGGCCAGAAGAGGAGATTTGAAAGAATTTGCAAAACAAAATAATCTCTCTATTGTTTATATATCCGATATTGTAGAATACAGACTTCAGTATGAAAGCCTATTGAGCATTGAAAAAAAAGAAAAAATCAATTTAAAAGGAATTGATTTTGAAAAAATAACTTTTATTGACCATTTAGGCAATAAACACTATGTCTTAGCAAACAATCCTAAAGAAACTACAAATGTAAAATTTTATCCTGTTATGAGCAATGTAGATTTTCTTTTAAATGAACAATTAATAAATGAATATAATAAAGTTTTGGAATATATAAAATATAATTCCGGGGTTATTGTTTTTATAAATTCAAATTCAAAAGACAAAAACAAAGAATTCGGTATTGGGGCTCAAATACTCAAAAACCTTGGAATAAAAAATTTAAATCTGTTTTCACACAAAAAAAGCGAATTTAATTCTTTGAAAGGATTCGGCTTAGAAATAAACAAATATCTGGAAATAAAATGAAAGCGGTAGTTTTGATGAATATGGGAGGGGCAAGAAGTGAAAAAGAACTTAAAGAATTTTTATTTAATATGTTTATGGATAAAAGAATAATAAACTCGCCTTTGAGATATTTTCTTGCGCCCCTTATTTCAAATATAAGATATAAAAAAGTATGGAAAAATTATGAAAAAATCGGCGGCAGCAGAATTTATAAAATTACTGAACAAATATCTAAAAAACTTAAAAACAGCAGTTTTGATGTTTTGTATTCCATGCGATACACAAAACCAAATTTAAAAGATTTAGATTTACAAAAATATGAAGAAATTATCTTTTTACCACTTTATCCACACTACTCTTTTACAACATACCAAAGTAGTGTTGATGAAATAAAAGAGCTTAATTTAAAAATTCCATATAAAATAATAAAACCTTTTTATAAAAATGAAAAATTTAATGAAATAATTAAAGCAAATATTTTAAATTCAATTGATAATCCTAAAAATTGGAATTTAATATTTTCAGCCCACGGACTTCCAAAAAGTATCATAAAAAAAGGTGATTCATACGAAAAAGAAGTAAATGAGCATGTAAATATTTTAAAAAAATTATTACCTGAATTTAAATCTATAAACTTAGCATATCAGTCAAGATTCGGACCGAGTGAATGGCTAAAACCTTATTTACACGAAAAGCTTAAAAAATATAAAAATGAAAATGTTTTAATTTATCCCATTTCATTTATGATAGACAATTCAGAAACAGATTTAGAACTTAAAATTGAGTATAAATACCTTGCAGAAGAAATTGGTATAAAAAATTATAAAGTGGTTGAATGCCCAAATGATAATGAAAACACAATAAATTTTTTAAAGGAATTAATTAATGAAAGCAATAATTCAAAGAGTTAATTATTCTGCCGTTTTTGTTGAAAATAAATTAATTAGTGAAATAAATAAAGGACTAAATGTTTTAATCGGATTTGAATCAACCGATACAGAAGAAAATATTTATAAAATGGCAAAAAAAATTGCAACCTTAAGAATATTTGAAAATTTTTCAAAAAGCATTTTAGATATTGACGGAGAAATACTTTTAATTCCAAACTTTACCATAGCCGGAGTTACCAAAAAAGGGACAAAACCCAATTTTCAATATGCTATGAAAAAAGAATTGGCACAGCAATTTTATGATAAAATGTTAAATGAATTGAATAATTACTGCACCTGTAAAAGCGGTAAATTCGGAGCCGAAATGAATGTAATAATAAATAATGAAGGACCTGTAAGTTTAATATTGGAGATATAAAATGAAAAAAATTGCTTTTATGTTTTTTGCTGTTTTTGCGTTTTCATATAATTTAAAACAGTTTACAACATGCAAGAATGTAAAAAATCTCACACCTGTTGAAATAACCGATGTATTTACCACAAAAGATAAAAAAGTTTTTGCATTTGCAAAATTTACAAATATAGAGGAGAATAGACTGATAGATTTTGTATGGGAAAAAAATGTTAATGACATATGGAAGCTGTATGCCGATATACAACTTCCTATATACAAAGGCCTAAGATGGAGAACATATTCAAACATAAAAATCAGACCTTTTTTTACAGGTAATTGGAGAGTAAGTATTTATGACGGTAACAATATAATTGCCATTAAAGAATTTAAAATTGTTAATGAAGTTAATGAAACAAATTCCGCTCAACAACATTAATCCATAATGTAAAAATTAATGCATTAATTAAATATACGGGGGAAGAGAACAAATTTTTTACTACAAAAAAGCCAAAAGGCAAATAGCTACACAGCCTCCTGATTAAGGGTACTTTTTATTTCATATTATTTAATCAGTTTTAAATTTAAAATTAGGCACTGAGTAAATTATGCTTTTTATATTAAATAATAAAAAATATATACTAATTACAGTGACAGACACTTAATTTTAAAATAAAAAAAGCAGAGGATTATTCAACCTCTGCATCTATTACGTCGTCGTCCCCGCCTTTATTTTGTTGTTGATTCTGTTGTGCTCCACCTTGAGCCTGTCCGCTTGCCGCCATATTCTGAGCCGCTTTTTGCAACTGGGCTTCAAGCTCAGCTTTTAAGCTGTCAATTTTTGCTTTGTCTTCGCTTTGTGCCTGAATAAGTTCTTTTGCTTCTTTGATTTTAGCTTCAAGTGCACTTATGTCACCAAGTTTATCTTTATTGTCTTTTATGAATTTTTCAGCCTGATATGCAACAGCGTCAAGTTCATTTCTTGCTTTTATAGCTTCAATTCTTGCTTTTTCTTTTTTATTTGCTTCTTCAGCTTCTCTAATCATTCTTTGAATTTCTTCTTCATTTAAAGTTGAACTTCCTGTAATTGTAATTTTTTGTTCTTTTCCGCTTGTTTTGTCTTTTGCGCTAACATTCAATACACCGTTTGCGTCTATATCAAATGTAACTTCTATTTGCGGCACACCTCTTGGTGCTGGCGGAATTCCTTCAAGATTGAATTGTCCAAGTGATTTATTGTCTTTTGCAAGTTCTGCCTCACCTTGCAATACATGAATAGTAACCGCTGTCTGGTTATCTTCAGCTGTGCTGAAAATTTGTGATTTTCTAACAGGTATTGTTGTACCTTTTTCAATAATTTTTGTCATTACCCCACCGAGTGTTTCAATACCAAGACTTAACGGTGTAACGTCAAGTAACAATACATCTTTTACTTCGCCTTTAAGAACTCCTCCCTGAATTGCCGCACCAAGTGCAACCACTTCATCAGGGTTTACAGATTTATTAAGTTTTTTACCGTTAAAATATTCGCTTACCAGTTGTTGGACTTTTGGAATTCTTGTACTTCCTCCAACCATTACAATTTCATTGATTTCGTTTTTGCTGAGTCCTGCATCGTTTAACGCAGTATCAATATGTTTTAATGTTTCAGCCAACAAATCGTCAATCATCGCTTCAAATTTTGCTCTTGTCAGTTTTTTAACCAAATGTTTTGGCCCTGTCTGATCTGCTGTAATAAACGGTAAATTTATTTCAGTTTCTTCTTTACTTGATAATTCTTTTTTAGCATTTTCCGCTGCATCTTTTAACCTTTGAAGAGCCATTTTATCATTGCTTAAATCAATTCCGCTCTCTGCTTTAAATTCGCTAATCAACCATTCCATAATTCTTTGGTCAAAATCATCACCACCCAAAAATGCGTTACCGTCTGTTGAAAGTACCTGGAATGTGCCATCGCCGATTTCAAGCACTGTTACGTCAAATGTACCCCCTCCAAGGTCATATACAAGAATTTTTTCTTCACCTTTTTTGTCAAGTCCATAGGCAAGCGCCGCAGCTGTAGGTTCGTTGATAATTCTCAACACATTAAGTCCTGCAATTTTTCCAGCTTCTTGAGTCGCTTTTCTTTGTGAGTCATTAAAGTATGCAGGTACTGTAATTACAGCTTCTGTTACTTCTTCTCCAAAGAATTCTTCTGCGTCTTTTTTAAGTTTCATTAAAATTTTTGCACTAATTTCTTGCGGAGTATATACTTTTCCGTCCACTTCCACCGCACAAGCTCCGTTTTTATCCACAATTTTATATTGAACGTGTTTTTTAGCTTCCTGGGCTTTTGGCTCATTACACATCATACCCATAATTCTTTTTACTGAATAAATGGTTCTTTCCGGATTTGTAATTGCCTGTCTTTTGGCAGGTTCACCCACCAACACTTCGCCTTTGTCTGTAAAAGCCACTACTGATGGGGTTGTGTTTCTACCTTCTTTATTTGGTATAATTTTTGCATCTTTTCCGTCATAGTATGCCATTGCTGAGTTTGTTGTACCTAAATCTATTCCTATTACTTTTGCCATTTTTCCCTCCTTAAGATTTTTTATTTATTGTAACCATTGATGGTCTTATAAGTCTGTCTTTTAATTTATAACCTTTTTGATAAATATCCACTATTGCACCGTCTTCATGCTCTTCACTTTGAACATGCTGAATCGCCTGATGAATTTCAGGATTAAATTCATCATGCTCAACAGGCTCTATTCCGTGGTTTTTAAATGTATCAAGCATTTTTTTAAGTGTTAGCTCCACGCCTTCGACAAGTTTATCGAAAGCTTCTTCTTTATTTTCTATATCACCGGCATGAACAATTGCAAGCTCGAGCGAATCAACTACCGGCAGTAAATCTTTTGCAAATTTTTCATATGCATATTCTATCAGTGCATCTGTTTCTTTTTTAATGATTTTTTTATCGTTTTCACATTTTGCATAAGCCCTGAGTGCTTCATCGAGCTTTTGCTTTAATTCTTCATTTTCTTTTCTCAAAGCTTCCACATCAATTTGCTGCTTTTCATTTTGTTCTTGGTTTTTTTGATTATTTTTTTCATTTTCCATTTTTAACTTTTCATTTTTGTTCATCAGCCCCTCCTTCACTGAACAGGTTCAAAAAATTTGAATATATATCGCCTATCAATATATATTCATACCATTTGTCTTCAACTTTTTTCAAATCTTTATATATAAGTATGCTGTTCATAAAATTTAAACCTTTTCGAATTTTTTCAAATTCGAAATTTATAAAAGGTTTAATATCAATTATTTGAGAAAATTCAAATAATCTTTTTTGATTATAACATAAATATTCATATACAGAATCAATTTTTTTAATTAATTCAGTTAAATTTAAATGATACAAATATGATTCAATCTGAGTGATATATACACCCTCAAGTGATTTTAAAAAATTAAAGATATTTTCATCATATTTAAATATCAGTTCGTTTTTTTCAAATTCAAGAATTATAAATTTATGATATTTATAAACCTTTTTTAGCAACTCATTTTCAAAGATCTTAGCCGTAAAATAAAGATTATTAAACTCTATTTTTTCTTCCAGCTTGTTAAAATCCGGATCAAATTCCTCAAAATATTCTCTCCAAAAAGCTTTTAAGGCTTTTTGGGAAGGTTTGGAACCGCTTGCCAAATGCTCTTTTTCTATCAATCCTGATTCTTTTAATTTCTGCAAATAGCTTCTTATACTAGAAGCTGAAAAAGGCAAATTTGCTTTTTCTTTCAGTTTAGTTGAGCTTATTGGAGATTCCTCTTTTAAATAATTTTTTATTAACTCCTCTAAAACTAACTCAACCTTATTTTTCATTTTGTCACTCTTTATGTTTAATTGACAGTATTATTATACAAAATAAATTTTATATTGTCAAGTTTTTTATATAAAATATTTAGGAAAATTTAGTCTATTTTACTCAATTTTCTCATAAAATCTAATTATTGACAAAAACATCGCGGTTACGGCAGGTCCTATTATGATGCCCCAAAGCCCGAAAGATGAAAGCCCGGCAAGAATAGAAAAGAATATAAGGAGTGAATTTACTTCAAATTCCCCTTTAAACAATTTTTTTACATTATCTATAATTATCGGTTTTATAAATGTATCCGCTATAACGGAAATCATAGCCACAGAATATATTGCAACTATTAACGCTCCCTCACTGTTTCCCTGAGCATATAAATATAAACTTACAGGCCCCCACATCAAAATACCGCCTACAACAGGAATAAGTGATGCAAAAGCATACATAACTGTAAAAAATATAAAGTTAAGCCCGTATATACTTACAATAAATCCGAACAATACACCCTCTAATAATGCCGTTAAAACAGTGGAATAAAAAACTATACTCATAACTTCGCTTGTTCCGAAAAATATTTTTTCAAGCTTTTCATTTTCAAGAGGTATTATCTTTTGTAAAAACAAAAGTGTTTCTTTTCCGTATAAAACGGCAAAAAAGAAAAATATAACTATCAAAAACGCATCTTTTAAAAACACGGCGCTTTTTGCTGTAATTGTTCCTACAAAAGGCATAATGGTATTATAAATTTGAGTAATATGCTCCGGATTAATATAAGTTTTTACTTCATCTTGCATAAATGATGGAAGATAATGAATAAGATTCTGAGCTTTAGTCAAAATATCTTTTATTTCATTTATATCTATTTGGGTTATAACACTTCCCGCTTTGAAAATAAAATATAAAATAGGCCCGAAAATCAAAAAAGCAAAAATAAATGTAACTATTGTACTTACTAAATATTTATTTTTAATTTTTAATGAAATAAAATATATAACTTTTCCAAAAGCCACAGCCATAAGAGAAGCTATTGCAATATCAAGTAAATACGGTTTATATGTGAGATATACAAAATAACCTATAATTAATGTAAGAATTCCCAAAATTTTCATTTTTCCCCCTAAAATAGACTGCAAGGCGTAAAATTTAAAATTTCATATGTTTTTCTTGTTGCAATTCTGCCTTTTGGCGTTTTTTCTATAAATCCGTTTGCAATTAAAAAAGGTTCAATTACCTCTTCTATTGTATCCGCATCTTCACTTAAAGCCGCAGAGATAGTTGAAAGTCCCAGAGGTTTTTTAGCCTCGGCCAGCAAACTTAAAAATCTGATATCAAGTTCGTCAAATCCGTATTCGTTAATTCCCAAAGCGTCAAGTGCAAAATCGGCAATATTTTTATCTATTGTTTTTTTATTTTCCACTTCGGCAAAATCTCTTACCCTTTTAAGCAGCCTTAAGGCAATTCTCGGGGTTCCCCGCGAACGTTTGGCTATTTCAACTGCGGCATCGTTATTTATACCGATATTCAGTTTTTTACTTGCAAGTTTAACAATAAGGCTTAATTCTTCAACATTGTAAAAATTAAGTCTGAAGCTCATTCCAAACCTGTCCCTTAAAGGATTACTCAGCATTCCGGCTCTTGTAGTGGCCCCGATAAGAGTAAATTTTGCGACATCAATTTTAATGCTTTGAGCCGCAGGTCCGCTTCCTATTACAATATCAAGCCTGAAATCTTCCATGGCTGAATATAAAACTTCTTCGATTGTAGATTTTAATCTGTGAATTTCATCTATAAACAGAATGTCACCGTCTTCAAGATTAGTTAAAATTGCCGCCAAATCTCCACTTTTTTCAAGCATTGGAGCGGCTATTGTTTTAATACTCGAATTCATTTCGTTTGCAATAATATTGGCCAAAGTTGTTTTACCAAGTCCGGGAGGGCCGAAAAAAAGAATATGATCAACCGTTTCGCTTCTTTTTTTAGCCGCTTCAATAAAAACTTTTAAATTTTTTTTAATCTGTTCCTGACCTATATATTCATCAAAATTTTTAGGTCTTAATGATTTTTCGTATGTTTCTTCAAAACTTACTTTTTCTATTTCGACTATTCTCATTAATAAATCTCTTCAACGCCCGGAAATCTGGAATTTTTAACATCATCTACATATTTTTTGACAGCAACTCTAACCATCTCAGCCCCGTTTAAATAACGTCTTACAAATTTAGGTTTAAAGCTTTCAAAAAATCCAAGCATATCAGACCAGACTAAAACCTGGCCGGTCGTATATCTCCCTGCGCCTATTCCAATTGTAGGAATTTTTATTATCTCAGTTATTTCTTTTGCGACTTCTTCTTTTACTCCTTCGATTACAAGCATAACCGCACCAGCCTCTTCTATTGCTTTGGCATCTTCAAGCAGCTTTTGGCGGGAAATTTCGTCTTTTCCCTTTACTTTATACCCACCTTCACTTCTGCTAAACTGAGGCATTAAACCTATATGCCCCACCACAGCTATGGCGTTATTTGTCAATAATTTAACGGTATCCGCTTTTTCAGCTCCACCTTCAAGTTTAACGGCATCCGCTTTTGTCTCTTTATAAACCCTTATTGCGTTTTCAAGCGCTTTATTGGGTGTAGAATAACTTCCAAATGGCATATCGCATACAATAAAAGCTTTTTTTGCCCCGTTGCACACGGCTTTGGTATGATATATCATCTGCTCCATTGTAGCTGTCAATGTATCGTTTTCTCCCATAAAAGACATATTTAAACTGTCTCCCACCAAAATAATATCTGCAATATCATCAAAAATTTTTGCAAAAAGAGCATCATAAGCGGTAATCATAGTAAGTTTTTCTTTTTTTTGTAATTTTGAAATAGTATTTTTCATTACCTGCCTTTTGATATAATTTCATATAATTATATCACAAAGGAAAAGAATGAAAAAACTCATAGCATATATAACCTGCGCTTATCCGGATAAAAATTTCACCATTGATTTAATAAACTCTTTAAAAGAAAACGGGGTGAATGGAATTGAACTCGGCATTCCCTTTTCAGACCCCGTAGCTGACGGTCCAATAATTCAGGAAGCTGATAAAAGGGCATTGGAAAACGGTTTTAAAATGGACGATTTGTTTGAAGTAGGTGAAAAAACAGGAAATAAAATAGATACCTATTGGATGGGATATTTTAATAATTTTTATCATAAAGGTTATGATTTTATGGTAAAAAAAGCAAAAGAGGCAAATATCAAAGGTTTTATCATTCCGGACCTGCCGTTCGAAGAAGCACAATATTATGAGAGTAAATTCCCTTTAATTTCCTTTGTGGCACCAACCGATTCTAAAGAAAGAATCAAAAAAATTCTTAAAAACCCAAAAGAATTTATATATCTCGTGGCATATGCCGGAATTACAGGTGCCGCAAAACAGGAAGATTTAAAAGAAATTATTGAATACATAAAAAACATCACTTCAACCCCTTTATTTATAGGGTTCGGTGTTAATGAAAAAACAGCCAAAGAAAAAGCAAAAGGCGTTGACGGGGTAATTGTAGGAAGCGCTTTTATAAAAATTCTTTTAGACGATTCGCTTAAAAACAGTGAAAAAATAAAAAACATTTCAAAAACGGCAAAAAATATAAAAGAAATAATTAATTCCTGAGCGTTTGTCTTACTTTTTAGTTATAATACTTTTATTAAATTAAAACTTAAACTTTTCTTAAAAAGGACTTGATTTTTTAAGGAAAAATTGATATAATTTTACTGTCAGCCGCAGTAAATGTAAGTTGAAAATGAAAAATTAAAGTGCAAAATGAAATGTTTTATAATATATTTTTAACTTTACACTTTTAACTTATAACTTATTTTTACTGGGGCTGACACGGATTTCGACGTGGGTAGAAAGCCCTAAGCTGCACGCGTGCCTGAGTAAGCACTAAAACGGCTCATTAAAAATAAACGCAGTAAATAACACAAATTATAGCCCAGCAGTAGCAAGAGCTGCTGCCTAATCATTAATTCGGGCGCCTTCGTCCAGTGAGGTTTGCCACAGCCTCGGACGAAGAGTAAAGTGTGGATAGAAATAAAAGCTTCGGATGCGGCCTTTATTTCGAAACTTTAGCATCCCTCTTTCCAAAAAGGCTTTGTTTGTTGGGCCTTGGAAAGAAGTAAAACCAATAAACTAAGCGTGTAGACGCTTGGGGTACTCTACTGGCGGACTGGGGTTCGATTCCCCACAGCTCCACCAAAAGTTCAAGTTCTTGGATTTTTGATGGAGCTGGCATACCGGGAGGCTGCCCAAAAGGAGGAAAGTCCGGGCTGCGGCAAGGCAGGAGTCAGCCTAACAGGCTGCCGCCGAAAGGCGAGGGAAAGTGCCACAGAAATCAAACCGCCGATGGGGTTAAACCCACAGGCAAGGGTGAAAAGGTGAGGTAAGAGCTCACCGGGAATGTAGCAATACATTCCGCCGGTAAACCCACTCCGCAGCAAGAAGGGATGGTAAAGCCTTGCATATTTACCCTTCGCTCAAGCGGCACTGCAAAGTGTGCGCAAAGATAAATAGCCTCCAAAACAGAACCCGGCTTACAGGTATGCCTAAAGCTCTATATTTTTAAGATTTCTTTGTTCGGTTAAATTAAATATAACCTCTTCACTGAAAAGTTCATTACAATTGGGGCATCTTTTGGAATAAAGAGGGAAAGTTTTTTTACAGTTTTTACAAACATACTCAAATTCCAAAGTGGCAAAATCTTTTGGAAGATAATTTAAAACTTTAATTTCAAAAGGTGTAAATTCAGTAATTTTCCATTTACCGTTTTCTTTAAATCTTTTTGGTATATCACTCCTGTAAAAAATTAAATCAAGAAAATTATAAATATCTTTATCATCAATTAATTCATAGGCTTTTTCAGGATTTTTTTGTAATAAATATGAGATATATTCCCTTTTAATAAAAGGATATTTTTTATAAACATCATCTATACTTTTAAATTCTTTGCAAAATTCTTTACAACTTTCAAGTTTAAGATAATTCAAAATGGCGTTTGCTTTTTCTTTTTCCAGATTGACACCAAGTTCTTCAAATATTTCTATAATATCTATCATTTCTTTATAATTGCCAAGTTTTTCGTCTATTATTAAAAGAGTTTTAAGCGTTTCTTTATCTCTTGGCCTGATTTGAAGAATCTGATATGCAACGGTTTTTGCTTTTTCCAAAAAACCGGCTTTTACATAAAGAGCTGTTATTTCTTTTAATATTTCAACACTTTTTACATTTTTATTTATCCATAGATAAATTTTTAACGCTTTTTCATAATCCCCCTCTTTTTTATAAGCACGGGCAAGCAAAACAAGCGCTTCAACAGAAGAAGAATCAAGCTTAACATTTTCAATTTCCAAATATTCAAAATCTTTTAAAAAATTATGAAGTTTTTGTTCTTTTAAATATTCCCTAAACCTTCCAATAGCTATAGTTATTAGAGAGCTTAAAAGTATAATTATTATAAATAAAATAATCTGAAACAGAGGGTCACGCATATTTAATCCTTAAATGAATGAAAAATTAAAAATGTAAAGTTAAAAATTATTTTCAATTATACATTATTTTATTATAATTCCATTATGATAAAAAACGAATCGATAGAAAATTTAAAAAGTATCATAGATATTGTAGATGTTATAGGAAATTATATCCAATTAAAAAAAGAAGGAAGCAACTATAAAGCCCTTTGTCCTTTTCATTCGGAAAAAACCCCTTCATTCGTAGTAAGTCCTGCAAAACAGATATACCACTGTTTCGGATGCGGTGCAAGCGGCGATGCCATAAAATTCGTAATGGATATGGAAAAACTTTCTTATCCAGAGGCTATAGAAAAACTTGCAAGTATGTACAATTTTAAACTTGATTACACATCATCAAAATCGTTTATAAAAATTGACATTTTAGAATCAGTTAATAATTATTACATTTCAAATTTATATAAAAACAAAACAGCTCTTGAATATCTAAAAGAAAGAGGCTTAAAAGATTCAACCATAGAAAAATTTTCCCTCGGATTCGCACCCGATTCAACAACACAGATAAAATATTTTAAAAACGCCAAATTAGATTTTAAGGCTTTAAATGAACTTGGCGTTCTTGTAAACAACGAGTATCCGCGTCTGATTGAGAGAATAACATTTCCCATTTTTTCCTCAAGCAATAAAATAATAGCTTTCGGGGGAAGAACCATAACAAATCATCCCGCAAAATATATAAACTTTACAAACACAAAAATTTTTAACAAATCAAAAACACTTTACGGGCTTAATTTTGCAAGGGAACATATTTTAAGAAAAAAAGAAATAATAATAGTGGAAGGGTATATGGATGTGATAATGCTGCATCAGGCGGGATATGAAAATGCAGTTGCAACGCTTGGAACGGCACTTACCTTGGAACATCTTCCGATTTTAAAAAAATTAAATGTAAAAACAAATATTTTATATGACAGCGACAGTGCAGGAATTAATGCTGCTTTGAAAGCGGCCAAAATGCTTTATAGAGAATTTTTCGAGGGAAAGGTTATTTTGCTTGAAGGGGGCAAAGATCCTGCCGATATTGTTAAAAACGGCGAAAATTTGGAAAATTATATAAATAAAAGTATAAATTTTAAAGATTTTATAATCGAAAAAACTATACAAAAATATGATATAAAAAATGCCGTTCAAAAACAAAAATGTCTTAATGAATTAAAAGAATATATAATAAAATTACCGGAAATTTTAAAAGAAGATTTTATCTTAACTACATCCCAGCTGTTACAAATAAACCAGAGACTTTTTTATACAAAAACAAACAAAACATTTGAAAATCAAAATAAAAAACTGGATATAGCAGAAGCCAGCATTATAAAAACACTCTATGAAAACCCCGGTATAATGGACGAAATTGTTGAATATTTAAGCATAGATGTTTTTAAAACCCACAAAAATGAATTGCAGCTTGTATATGCCGAAGATTTCAAAAATCCAGATTTGCTCGATATAGTTTTAAGAGATGAAGTTAAAATTCTTTCTTTCGAAGCGTTAAAAAACCAAATCAGAAAACTTTTAATTCCTTATTATCAGGAAAAAGTTCTAAAAATAAAATCAGATAAAAATTTAACCCCAAATGAAAAAATGCATAAATTAAAAATTTTTAATTTAAAACTTCAGCAACTTAAGAAAGGAGAGCTTGTTGAAAGCGATAGCACTCTTTAGCGGAGGGCTTGATTCAGCCCTTGCTATAAAACTTATTCAAGAACAAAACATTACGGTAGAAGCACTTTATATTGATATAGGATTTGAAACAAACAAAGAAAAAATTGAATTTTTAAAAAGAGCTTCTGAAAAATTAAATGTAAAATTACATATTGCGGATATAAAAGATGAATATATCAAAAATATACTTTTTTCCCCTAAATACGGATATGGCAAAAATCTTAACCCATGTATCGACTGTCATGCGAATATGATTAAAGTTGCTAAAAATATTATGGAAAAAATAGATGCAAAATTTATAATAAATGGTGAAGTGGTTGGGCAAAGGCCTATGAGCCAGAGACTTCCTGCAATGAACGCAGTTACAAACCTTTCAGGTGCAAAAGGGCTTATTTTAAGACCGCTCAGTGCAAAATTACTGCCTCCTACCATTGCTGAAATAAAAGGATGGGTTGAGAGAGAAAAACTTTTGGGTATAAGTGGCAGGGAAAGGAGAATGCAGCTTGAACTTGCTAAAAAATACAATATCGAGGATTTTATAGAATCTCCTGCCGGCGGATGCCTGCTTACCGATGCAAATTTTTCAAAAAGAGTTATTGACTTAAAAAACAGTCTTGGATTTAGCTCAAAAGAAATCGATATTTTAAAAGTGGGAAGACATTTTAACATAAACGGATATAAAATAATTATATCAAGAAACAAAGACGAAAATCCTGTACTTAAAAACTACAAAGGAGACTTATTCGAAATTATGACATGCAATGATTTCCCTGGCCCTGTCGGTCTTATTCAAAAAGATACACCCAAAGATATAAAACAGCTTGCAGGTAATATGATGGTAAGTTACACAAAAAAAGAAAAAGGAGAAATTATAATAGGGAAATGAAATATTTTCAGGTGAAAAAAAGGATAAAAAAGAGTTTGCAAAATATCTTCTTTAATTTTTATTAATTTATCATTTTTCATTTTCACTACTCACTACTCACCACTCACCACTCACTATTTTATATATCCTTTTTTATAAAGCCAGGTATAAATTTTACTTACAATATCTCCCGCAGCTGAACCTCCGTGCCCCCCGTGTTCTATTAAAACGGTTACCACAAGCTGAGGCTTTCTGTAAGGTCCGTAAGTGCTAAGCCAAGCATGGGAACGTTTAAAATAGGCAAGCTCGTCCTCTCTTTTTCTTTTTTTAACTGCCTGGGGGATTGAATAAACCTGTGCCGTACCTGTTTTCCCAGCTATTGGAAACGGGGTATGAATATGTCTTGTGGCTGTTCCCCCCGGGGAATTACAAACTTCCCACATTCCTTTTCTTATTATCCATAAACTTCTTTTTTCTTTTTTACTTAAAACATCTTTTAAAACCGGCTTTTTAATATTATTGTCTATTTTTTCAACCAAAAAAGGTTTTGGCAATTTTCCACTTGCAATCAAAGCGGTATTTACAGCAACTTGCAAAGGAGTGGCCAAAAAATATCCCTGCCCTATAACAGCATTTAATGTTTCCCCTATAAACCACGGTTGGTGATATTTATTTACCTTCCATTTTTTATCTGGAACAATGCCTGTTTTTTCATTAGGCAAATCTATTCCCGTTTTTTTGCCAAATCCCATTTTTTTAAGATTTTTGGACAAATAATTAATTCCTATTTTTAAACCGAGCTGATAATAATATGTATCAACACTTCTTTTTATCGCTTTTATCAAATCGGTTTTTCCATGACCTGAGGGCTTCCAGTCTCTGAATTTTCTCCCCCCTATTTCAATATACCCGGGACATTCTATTTTTTTCCACGGATTCCATTTCCCGCTTGCGGCAGCAATTAACCCTTCAGCGGGTTTGACAGTGGATCCCGGAGGATAAAGACCGCTGACAGGTTTATTTAAAAGGGGATTATATATGTCAAATAAAAGTTTATTCCACTTATCTACGCTTATTCCTTTTACAAAAAGATTATCATCATACGAAGGATATGAAACAAGTGCCAAAATTTCTCCGTTTGTTTTCATTACCACAACCGCACCGCGTTTATTTTCTTTTTTTAATAAATTATAAATAAATGTTTGCAGATTTGTATCTATACTTAAAGTAATATTATGAGTAATAGGTTTTTTGACATTAAGTGTTTTTAATATTATGTTTCTTGCATTAACTATAACTTTTTTTTCTCCCGCCTCTCCTTGCAAAATATTGTCATAATATTTTTCCACTCCTCTTTTACCGCTGATTTGGGTAAGTGATATCACACTGTTATTTTTTAAATCGTTAATATTTGCACGGGAAACATATCCCAAAACATTAGCCAAAACTTCCTTATACGGATATTCCCTTAAGTAACTTGGCAAAATATAAAAATCCTCGTCTATTGACAAAAAAGGCTCTATTTTATAAATAGTGTTTTCATCCATATATTGAAGAATAGTTACAGGTTTATGATTATATAAAGAATCATACATTTTATATGTTTTAATAAGCTTTGTTTCATTAATATCCGGAACAAGCTGTTTTAAAAAATCAATTTTTTCTTTTAGTATATTTTTTTTTAAATGCGGTTTTAAAGCAATATCGAATCTTAATTTATTAAAGGCAACCGGCTTATTGAATCTGTCAAAAATAATTCCCCTTATAGGCGGCAGCAATACAGTTTTTTCTTTGTTTTCTCTTGCAAGTTTATTATATTTGCAATAAGAAAGAATGCTTAAATCATAAATCCTGTATATAAGAATTAAAAAAAACAGAAAAATAAATGTTATAACGATTTTGCTTCGCACTTAAAAACCTTGATTAATAAAATATCAAATGAATAATTGAACAGCATATACATTAACAAAACATATATATTTACAGACTGAACAAAATAGATAAATAAAAAAATATAAACAATTAAGACGAACACAACATCCTGATATTCAGGATTAATATAATCCATAATTTTATTTACCAAAAAAAACTTCAAAAAAAGATAAATAAACAGTAAATAAAAAATATTTACATTATGAATAATTGAAAAAAAACCTATATAAACTACTCCTAAAATCCATTCGTCACAAAATAAAAAAAATCCTATCAATATAGGAAAAAAAGGCAAAAGAGCACTAAAAGAATTTATAAAAAATATTAAAATTGTTTCTCTAATTGTTTTAAAAGTGCTTTTCGTTGCAATTCGGAAAAAATTTGCATTTTATACAATCCGCCCATATTTTTTTATCCGGTATAGATTCTTTCGGTATTTCAACAAAACCGAGTTTTTCAAAAAATTCTTTTTTGTAAGTGAGGACCAAAACTTCTTTTAATCCTAAGCTTTTAGCTTCTTTTAATAAAGTGTTTACTATTTCTTTACCGATTCCTTTTCCCTGATAATTCTTTTTTACCCCAAGTGAGCGAATTTCCCCCAAAAAAGGGGAAAAAATATGAAGTGCGCCTACACCTACGGGTTTTTTCCCATCGTAAGCGACAACATAAGAGCGGATATTTGTAGCAACTTCGTCATCATCTCTTTTTAAGATTATACCCTCGTTTACATATTCTTTTACGACTTCCTGAATATCTTTTATATTTTTTAACTTCGGTTTTATTAATTTAACATCTTTTAATTTTTCATTTTTCATTTTTCATTTTTAATTTTTTAACTTTTCCATAAAATCTGATTAATTTTTTCTTTTACTTTGTCAAACCCTCTTTTTTTTATATTGGACACCAAAAGAGCATTTGGATAATCTTTTTTAAGTTTTGAAATTTCACTTTGTTTTAGTTTGTCTATTTTTGTAAAAACAGTAATTATCTGCTGGTCTGGTCTTATAAATGAGTTTAAATAATTATCTACATTTTCATCTATTTCAAGATTCGGATGTCTTGCGTCCCTTAAATGGATAAAAAGTTTTATATTAAATCTATTTTTTAAAAATTGATCCAAATTTTTACCCCACTCTTTTTTTAGCGATTTGGAAACTTTTGCATAACCGAATCCGGGTAAATCAATTAAAATAAATTTTTTATCTTCATCTTCAATTTCAAAAAAATTAATAAGCTGAGTTTTTCCGGGTGTTGAAGATATTTTTGCTATTTTTTGGTTTAAAAAAGCATTTAAAAAACTGCTTTTGCCCACATTGCTCCTCCCAAGAAGCGCTATTTCAAGCATACTCGGCTCAATTGCCTCTTTTATACTCGGAGCCGATTTTAAAAATTTCACTTTCATTTTTTAACCTTTATAATAATCACCGCAGGTTTGTTTACACCTTTTACAACCGCTTTTTTTGAAAATTTATTTAATTTTATATATCCGCCTTTTACGCTTTCATTTGTCTGAAGTTTCTTTACAAAAGCATTACCTTTTAAAATAATATCCCCGGAATTTACTTTATAATCCAAATAATCGCTATAACCTTTATAAGTGGTATTTTTATCCAGATTCAAAATAAATTTAACTTTCCCCAAAGCAACTAATTCTTTTAAAGATTTGTCTTTATTTAAATAAACCTTTATTTCATCGGCCAAAATATTGTCAATACCTGTTGTGGCGTTTACATCCCCTTTAAAATCCGAATAAAATTTATCAGGATAATAATTAAATGTTTTGCTTACAATTTTCAAATCATCCGCATGTAAAAAAACCAGCATTAAAAAAATTATTAATTTTTTCATTTTTCAACCTTTATATAATATATTATATTTTTAGCATAAATATTTTTATTTCTGTCTATTTTAAAATATTTTCCTTTTCCTTTTGCTTTATCGGACGTGAAATTAAAATCATTTCCCTTTAATATTTTTTTTGTTTCATAATAAATTACATTTTTGGAATGCAGGATATAATCACTGTTTTTATAAGTCGCATTTTTAGCTTTAATAACATTATTGTTTTTTAAAGCCCATTTTGCAAAATATTTTTCTTGTTTTACTATATCATTGGCATAAAGATTATTGAATTCATAATAATTTTTAAAAATATTCAATTTTTTAAAAGTTCCGTTGATTTCCACAACAAAATTATATTTTTTAAATGTTCCGTTAACAACCTCGATTAAAGGCAATATATTATTGTTTTTATGTTTAACACTTTTATATGTTTTCGTAGACATAAAAACAGGAAACAACATTATAAATAATATAAGAAAAAAAAATATTATTTTTGCCATAATTTTAAAAATTTATTATATAAATTTTCTTCTTTTAACAAAATTTCAATCATTTCAGCAACGGCTCCTTCTCCGCCTTTTTTATTTAAAGGATAATTTACATATTCATAAATAAAAGATGAAGCGTCATAAGGAGCAAATGTTCTTTTTACAAGCTTTAACATAGAAAAATCATTCATATCATCTCCTATAACAGCAACCTCATCCAATGTTATTCCAAAATGATTTGTTATTCTTTTAAGCTCACTCGCTTTATCCCTTATTCCCTGCCTTACGGTTGTAATATCAAGCTCTTTTGCCCTTCTTTCAACAATTTTAGAAACCCTGCCGGTGATAATCGCACTTTTTTTACCCAAAGCGTTCCACGATTTTATCATCAACCCGTCTTTGGTATTAAATGACTTTATTTCATCCCCGCTTTCACTGTAATATATTTTCCCGTCCGTCAAAGTCCCGTCAACATCAAACACTATCAATTCAGTCATATATTTACCTTTAATTTTTCACTTGGAACTTAGCCTCTTGGCAACTCACAATTCGCCACTCACCCACTCACAACTCACTTATATAACCCCTTTTGTAGAAGGCACTCCGCTTTCTCTAAACTCAAGTGCCCTTCTAAGAGCAATTGCAAACGCTTTAAAAGCCGATTCTACAATATGGTGTTTGTTTGTTCCTCTTTTATAAATTATATGTGCGCTTATTTTAAAATTAAATACCAAAGATTTAAAAAATTCTTCCACAAGTTCTAAATCAAAATCTTTTATTGCCCCGTCTATTGGCATTTCATAAACCAAATAAGGTCTGCCTGAAACATCCATATCAACTTCGACGGCGGCTTCGTCAAGAATAGCAACTGCATTTGAAAATCTTTCAATATTACTGATTGGAAAAACTTCTTTATTTAAAGCCTGTCCCAAAACAATTCCGACATCTTCGACACTGTGGTGATAATCCACAAAAATATCCCCTTCGCAGAAAATATTCATATCTATTCCGCTGTGTTTGGAAAGAGCCTCAAGCATATGGTCAAAAAAACCTATACCGGTGGAAATTTCAGATTTACCGCTCCCGTTTATATTGACACTGATTTGTATATTTGTTTCTTTTGTTTTTCTTTTTATCTCTGTCATTTATTCTCCTACAATAAATCCGTTGATATTATTTTGAAGCTTAAATTTTTTAGCTTCGTTGTAACTTTCAAATCCGGTAATAAAAACTTTGTTTAAACCGTTTATACTTTTAATAAACGTATTATAACCTAAATTTTTATATTTTTTAGCTGTAATTTCAGCCCCCTCATACCTTTGAAAAGCACCTACTTGAATCATATATCCGTTTACATAATCTTTTCCTTTAAAACCGATAACTTTCACTCTCACTGGTGCTGTGCCTGTAGCATCTATTCCGATTTTTTTAGCTGCCGCATAACTTAAATCTATAATTCTTCCTTTTACGAAAGGACCTCTGTCGTTTATCCTTACAATTACACTTTTGCCGTTGTTTAAATTTGTAACTTTTACCATTGTATTCATAGGAAGTGTTTTATGGGCTGCGCTATATTCATACATATTGTAAATTTCACCGTCGCTTGTATATTTTCCGTGAAAATCAGGTCCGTACCAGCTGGCGATTCCTGTTTGTGTCCATCCGATTGGAACATGCCTTTTTGGAATATAAACATTACCGTTTACGGCATAAGCGTTTTGAGTCGTTTTTTTAGCCCCGGGTGTCGGATAAACCACTGTTTCATACTCTCTTTCGCTGCAACCCGTAAAAATAAGCAAAATTATTCCTATAAAAAACACTGTTTTTTTCATTTAAACTCCTGAGGAATTTTTAATACTTCTCCTATTCTTATTAAAGAAGATTTTAAATTGTTAATTTTTTTAATTTTATTAAAACTTACTCCGTATTTTCTAGCAATTTTTCTTAAAGAATCGCCTTTTTTAACCTTATAACTGACAAACACGGAATTTAATGGAATTACAAGTCTCTGACCTATATGCAAAAATTTTCCTATTTTATTAAAATCCCTGATAAGTCTTATTTTAGTATCAAATCTTTTTGCTATTTTATTTAATGTATCCCCTTTTTTTATTTTATATACAAAAAAATGTTTTTTGGGATTAAAATGCAGCTTAAAATATGCGAGCTTTTCATAAGGAATATAAATATAATATTTATAAGGAGGTGTAAAAATATAATTCAGATGATAATTATGTTCCCTTAAATTTTTTAAAGAAACGTGTAAAAGTCTGCTTACATATATAAGGCTTGTTCCGGGAGGCACTTCAACCTTTTCCCACGAAGCCGTTACCCCGCTGTTTAAAAGATAAGAATTCGAATATTTAATAAATTCATCACTGTTAAATAAAAAAGACATTGCCAGGATTTTTAAAATATATTTTCTTGTTTCTTTAGGGAGATACTGCCTTTTTAAACCTCTTTGATACTTTAACACTTCGCCAAGACTTAAAGGCTCTTTTTTTAATTTCAAATAAAGTTTATGAAGAGGGGTATAAGCATACCTGCCGTGTCTTTGATAATTTTTAATTATTTTTCTGTATTTTTTAATTGTTTTATCTCTTTTACATTTTTTCCCCAGTTTTTTACACAATTTATCCACTTTTGCCCTTACCACGGCCTCTACAATTCTGGCTTCTCCAGCATTATAAGCCATAATGGCAAGATACCATTTGCCAAAAAATTTGTGCAAATTTTTCAAATATTCAATTGCCGCTTTTGTGGATTTTACGGCATCTTTTCTTTCATCCACATATTCGTTTATTTTGAGTCCGAATCTTCTCGCTGTAACGGGCATAAACTGCCAAAGTCCTATGGCCCTTTTATTTGATTTTGCGTCTATATTCAAGTAACTTTCTGCAAATGCTACAGAAATAAGCTCTTTTGGAATTTTGGAGGATGTTATCTGATTCCTTATAAGAGGCAGATAATCATATCCGTTTTCCAAAAGATTTAAAAAGTAGTTTTTTTTCCTTTTTGAATAAATTTTATATAAATAATTTAATTTTTTATTGTTTATAAAACTGTTTTCAATATCCAGACTGTTTAATATTTGAATATTTTTATTAGTATATAAATCTCCATATAAAAAAACGGCTATTATAATAATTAAAAATTTTTTCATAACTTAAAAAGCCTTTTAGCGTTATTGGTTGTAATTTTTTCAACCTCTTCAGGACTGAGATTCCAAAGTTCACTGATTTTATCCCTTACATAAACAGTATACATAGGTTCGTTTCTTTTACCTCTAAACGGATGAGGTGTGAGATATGGGGCATCTGTTTCTATAACCACTTTTTCTTTTGGAATTTTTGGAAACACATTTACAAGTTTTTTAGCATTTTTAAATGTGATAACTCCGCCTATTCCGTAATAAAATCTATCAGAAAATCTTAAAAGCTGCTCAGCCGCGTTAAAACAGTGAAAAACCCCTTTTATATCAGGGTTGTTTTCAATAATCTCTTGGGTATCACCTGTTGCATCTCTTACATGAACAATTATAGGTTTGTCATATTCCTTTGCAATATCAATTTGTGCCTGAAACATTTCTCTTTGTTTTAGACGCTGCTGTTCATCTTTTACCCAATAATAATCAAGTCCTATTTCCCCCACCGCAACACATTTTGGATGATTTATATGTTTAAACAGCAGTTTTTCTTCATATTTATCTATATCAACAGGATGTACCCCGACGGCAAAATATATTTCATCATATTTTTCAGAAAGTTTTATTGCCTTTGGTAAATCTTTAGGATCTGCCGCCGGAATTATAAATTTTTTAACCCCGTTTTTTTCTGCTCTTTTTATTACTTCATCAATATCATTTATAAATTTTTCATTATCCAAATGTGTATGTGTATCTATTATCATACTGCTTCCTTTTGTAACATTATCTTATAAAAAAGTATATATAGTTGTAAAGAATAGTAACTTTTAACTATAATTGTACAAAAAAAGGAGATTAAATGGCAAATAGACCAACTTTTACAAGAGAGGAAGCCTTAGAATACCACGCAAAACCGGTCCCTGGTAAAATTGCAATAGAAGTTACAAAACCTGTTAAAGATTCAAAAGACCTTTCAATCGCATATACCCCGGGAGTTGCAATTCCTTGTCTTGAAATAGATAAAGATGAAAACCTGGCATACGAATATACCAATAAAGCAAACCTTGTAGCGGTAATTTCTGATTCCACTGCGGTTTTAGGACTTGGAACATTAAAACCGGTTGCGGGCAAACCTGTAATGGAAGGGAAATCAGTATTATTTAAAAAATTTGCTTTTGTTGACGCATTCGATATAGAACTTCAGGTTCACGACATTGACGAAATTGTAAATGTTAGCTGGGCAATGGCGCCGACATTCGGAGGAATAAATCTTGAAGACATTAAAGCGCCGAAATGTTTTGATATAGAAAAAAAACTTCAGGAAAAATGCGATATTCCAATCTTTCACGATGACCAACACGGAACAGCAATCATTTCAGGTGCGGCTATAATTAACGGAGCAAAACTTACAGGCAAAAAATTAGAAGAGCTCAGAGTAGTAATTATAGGTGCAGGTGCCGCCGGACTTGCCGCTGCTGAAATGTATACAGCTCTCGGAATTAAAAATATAGTTCTTGTTGATTCAAGAGGGGCAATTACCACAAGAAGAAACGATTTAAATAAATATAAAGAGCCTTGGGCGGTTGACGAAGATATAGTTACACTTGCAGACGCTCTTAAAGGTGCGGATGTAGTGGTTGGAAACTCTGCTGCAAACTGTATTTCTCAGGACATGGTAAAAACCCTAAATCCAAACGCTATGCTTTTTGTAATGGCGAATCCAGACCCTGAAATCAAACCTGAACTTGCACTGGAAGTAAGAGACGATTTAATCATAGGAACAGGAAGAAGCGATTATCCAAACCAGATAAACAATGTTTTGGGATTCCCTTACATATTCAGGGGTGCGCTTGACACACACGCAAAAGCGGTAAATATGGAAATGAAAATTGCAGCTTGTCATGCATTGGCCAATCTAGCTCAAAAACCGGTTCCTCAATATGTAAAAGATGCATATAACGGAGCTGATTTGAAATTTGGCAAAAGTTATATCCTGCCTAAACCGTTTGACAGAAGGGTATTTGTTGACGAATCTGTAGCAGTTGCAAGAGCGGCACTCGAAACCGGCGTTGCAAGAATAAAAGTTGAGAATATAGACAAATGGGTAGAAGGATATAAAAACCACCTAATTAATATGCTAAAAGAAAAAGAAGGAATCGATTACTACGCTGAATAATTTTCCCTCCTTCTTTTAAAACCTATAAAGATAAATTAAAAATAACTTCAAAGAAAAAAATAACAGCTCAATGCTTCATTTTGCTACAGCACCACTCAAATTTTGCTAAAAATTGCAAACAGCTACGCAGCCCTGACGGGTTGAATGCAATTTTTTTAACGCAAAATTTTCGTTAAATTACACAACGCTGTCATTTTTTTCTTTTTCGTTAAATAATTTAATCTTCTTTTGATATAATTTAGCAAAAAGGTTTTTTTATGCTAAAAGTTGGAATTGTTACAATGAGCGACAGGGCAAGTGCTGGAATATATGAAGACAAAAGCGGAAAAGAAATAGAAAAATTTTTAAATGAAAATATACAAAATAAATTTGAAATTATTTACAGACTGATTCCCGACGAGTTTAATGAAATTGTTAACACTTTAAAAGAATTAATTTCACTTAAATGCTCTTTAATTTTAACAACAGGAGGCACGGGGCCCGCACCAAGAGACGTAACACCAGAAGCAACAAAAGAAGTAATAGAAAAAGAACTACCGGGATTTGGAGAACTTATGAGAATGCATTCATTAAAATATGTACCGACTTCAATTTTGGCCAGGGGAACTGCGGGGGTTGTCAAAAACACATTTATTTTAAATCTTCCGGGAAGTCCAAAAGCGATAAAAGAAAATTTAGAAGCGGTATGGGCGGCAATTCCGTATGCCGTTGATTTAATCGGAGGTGATTATATTGAAAGTAAAAGTGCTTTCAGACCCAAAAAAAAATCATAAAAGTGCTTCAATTTTATTTTCAAGGTCTTTAATCTTTTTCTTAAGCTGCTCGTTTTCTATTCTGTATTGAGAATTTCTGTTTTTTACAGCTTTTAAATCACTTTTTAACTTATTAATTTCATCTTCAAGCAAAGACAGATTTCCAAGGGCCCTTTGAAGCTGAATCTGATATTTTTTTATCAGTAATTCCGCTTCTGAAAGATTTTCTTCCAATAATTTTTCGTTTTCATTAGTTTTTTCCCACAAATGTTTATAATAAAACATTTTAAATATTAAAAATAAAATAACTAAAATTGTAATTGATAAAAAAATCCAGTTAAATATCAATTTTTTTTACCCTTCTTTCGTGTCTTCCGCCTTCAAATTCATGGGTCAGCCAAGCTTCGAGAATAGATTCCACTACACCCAAACCTACAATCCTGGCACCGAAACATAGAATATTGGCATCATTATGGCGTCTTGCCATTTCAGCCGTATAATAATCATGACAAAGAGCGGCTCTAATACCTTTATGTTTATTTGCAGCCAGACTCATTCCAATTCCGCTGCCACAGATAAGTATCCCTTTTGTTCCGGGATTAGCCAAAACCGCTTCGGCTACTTTATGCGCATAATCAGGATAATCCACGCTTTCGCTGCTAAAACACCCCAAATCCTCTACATCTATTCCTTTTTTTTGCAGATACTCTATTACAAAAGGTTTTATCTCAAATCCCGCATGATCTGTTCCGATAAAATACTTCATATACTTCCTTTTTGATAAAATTATAACAAAAAAGGAATAAAATGAAACTCGGAGTAAATATAGATCATATTGCAACATTGAGGGAAGCAAGAAAAATAAACGAACCGGACCCACTAATGGCTCTTGAAATTTTAAAAGAGGCGGGGGCCGACCAGGTTACAACCCATTTAAGGGAAGACAGACGCCATATCAACGATTTTGACGCTAAAAGAATAATTGAAAGCAGTTTTTTACCGGTAAATATGGAATGCAGCATTAATGAAGAAATTATAGATATAATATGCTCTTTAAAACCCCACAGAGCCACAATAGTGCCTGAAAAAAGGGAAGAGGTTACAACGGAAGGAGGACTTGATCTGTTTAAAAATGAAAAAAGAATATTAAATGCTGTCGATAAATTACACGAAAATGAAATAGAAGTTTCATTTTTTATAGACCCGGATTTTGAACAGATTAAAAAAGCAAAAAATTTAAATGCCCAAATGATAGAATTTCACACGGGAAGATATGCAAATTTACATTTGGCGCTTTTTAGCAACTTCAATCATACACCTAATAAAGTTTTTGAACAAATGGATAGAATTACACTAAAAAAAGAATTAGACCTTGAGCTTGATTTAATAAAAGACGCTTCAAAATTAGCAAAAGATCTGGATTTGGAAGTTGCCGCAGGGCACGGACTTAATTATCAGAATGTAAAAGAAATTGCAAACATTCCCGAAATAACAGAATTAAACATAGGTCACAGTATTATTGCCAATTCCATTTTTATGGGACTAAAAGAAGCCATTATTAAAATGAAAGAAATTATTTCATAAAAACTCTTTTTCATACCATCTGCTGAAAAGATATAAACTCCATAAATGCTGTTTATATCTCTTATGACCTGTTTTTATAATTTCTTTTAAATATTCTTCGTTAAAAATTTTACTTTTTCTATTTATATCAACTATTCTTTTTAATTCGTTTTCTTCTTTTAACCACTCCAAAAAAGGAAAAGCAAACCCCTTTTTTCTTCTGTTAACAATTTTTCCCGGCAGATATTTTTGGGCTATTTCTTTTACAATCCATTTTTCACTTCCTCTTACATTTTCTTCTAAAGAAAACACAAAATTCACCAAGTCCCTGTCTAAAAAAGGGCTTCTTGCCTCTATAGTATTACTCATAAACATTTTATCAAGTTTATTGAGTAATACTTCTCCAATCCATACTTTCAAATCAAAATAGGTAAAATCAAAACTGCCCCAACCTTTCAAAAATCTTTTATAATCCACCTCTTTTGCTTTTATTTTTAAAACCTTGTTTATCTGTCTTTGAAAAAATGTTTCATTTATTCCTCTAAAAACATCAACACCAGCAAAAAACCTTCTAAATACTTCCCACTCTTTTATATCTTCATAATGCCTCTCAAGATATTTTTTAAGCCATTTTTTATTGGGCAGATATGCGTTTAAAAAACCTTCATATTCTTTATATCTTCTGTATCCCAAAAACAGCTCGTCACTCCCCTCACCGCTTAAAACAACTTTTAGCGGGATATGTTTTGCAAGAAACCTTGCGGCAAAAAAACTACTGTCAGCAATCGGCTCGTCCATATAAAAAAGAGTTTTTTCAAAATTTTCAAAAAAATTATTTTTAGTAAAATTCACTTCAAAATGCTCTGAATTAATATGCTTTGCCGCAATTTTTGCATATTTTCTTTCATCATAATTATCATATCCATCATAACCGACGGAAAAAGTTTTAAGCTTTTGGAATTTAGAAGTAATTGCCCCGATAAGACTGCTGTCCACCCCTCCGCTGAGAAGCGAACCAATTTCAACATCCCCCTGAAGCCTTTTTTTTATGCTTTTAATAAGCAATTTTTCAACTTCTGTACAAACATTTTCCTTTTTCCATTTTCCATCGTGGCCGCTTTTCAAGCAGCCAGATGAGCAAGGCTCATTTTCCACTCTTTCAAAGTCGTGCCATATTTTTATTTTTCCTTCATAATTACAACCCGCCGGAAGTTTATAAATTTCCTGATATATTGTATTGGGAGCGATGGAAGAATTGTATGCAAGATACTCAGCCAATGCATTAAAATTTAATTTCTTCCCTGTAAAAGGCAATATTGCTTTAATTTCACTTGCAAAAATACCTGTTTTTGTAAAATAAAGAGGCTTTTTACCAAATTCGTCTCTAAATAAAAAAAGCTTTTTGTCATAAACTGCAATTGCAAACATACCCTCAATTTTTTTCACAAAATCCACTCCAAATTTTTCCCAAAGCTTTGCAATTACTTCTATTTCAGTTTTTACATTTAAATTATATTTTTTTATTAAATTTTTATAATTATAAATTTCGCCGTTAAATACAAAAATCCTGTTTTCTACTTTTAAAGGCTGCATATTGATATTTACATTTTCAATTGCCAGACGGTTAAATCCGAAAACACCTCTTCTGAATTCAACAATATTTTGAAAATCCCTGCCTCTGTGAATCATCAAATCAAGGGCTTTTTTTACTTTTTTTAAATCATAACTGCTTATTATCCCAAATATTGCACACAAAACATTCCTTTTTTGATAGAATTCTAACAAAAAGGAAAGAAATGAAAGAAGTTTTCAAATATACCTTTATAACATTTGCGCAGTGGCAAAAATTATTATTGGTTATTTTGATTATATCAATTTTTACGCTCATTGAAGCATATCCCGTAATCAGTATTATCGGATTTATTTTAGAAAAAATGATATATTTAAGCATAGGCGGTTTTTTAATTTATCTTGTAAACAACACAAAAAATACAGACGAATATTTTCATAATTTAAAAATTCAGCCGATAAGCAGTTTTTTATTCCATTTTATCCCTACCGCAATCGGAATTTTAACAGGTAATTTTATCATTATTTCTTTTTGGGCTTTTTTATTTGTAATAATTTTACAATTCAGCGGGAGCATGTATCTAATGGCAGATCCGCATTCATTTTTAATAAATCTTGAAAACGCTTCTTTCATTGCTCAGATTATGCTTGGAATTTATTTAATTTATTTACTTTTTTTCAGTTATATTTTTCTCGGTAAAATAGGGGAAGCATTAAATAAAAGTGATTTTAAAGGCTCTTTTATTTCCATAATAAGTTCTTTAGTAGATTTTAGATTTTGGATAAGAACATTCAATTTCAGATATTTTATAATTTATCTTATCTGGTCTGTAAGTATTTTAATAATTTATTCAATTCTTTCATTTGCTTATTTATTTTATATTTTTCCTACAATTGCATTAAATCCAAATATAAGTTTATTAGTAATTCCTGTTTTTGTAGGAATCACCACATTTATTAGCTATTTTACGTTTTTCTGTGCCCATTTCAGTTTTGTTACTACAAAGATTAATTGGCATTAACTAAAAAAATATAACGAAAAAGAAAAAAATGACAGCGTTGCGGAATTTAGCAAAAATTTTGCGTTAAAAAAATTGCATTCAACCCGTAAGGGCGCTTGCGTTTGCAATTTTTAGCAAAATTTAAGTGGTGCTTTAGCAAAATGAAGCACTGAGCTGTCATATTTTTATCTTTAGATTAATTATTAAATTTTTTTTTATAAAAAATCAGGTAAACAAATGTTACCGCAGGCACGATACTTAAGCCAAAAAGAAAACTTAACGCATCAAATCTGTTTGATTTGCTTAAGTATAAAAAACCGGCCACCAAAAAAACATATCCTAAAATTCTGATAATATTCATTCCGCCTTTGAAATTCAATAAAACCGCTTCATACCATTTTAATCTGTTTTTTTTATATTTTTTAACTTCAATCTCTTCTTCATCGTCCATATTATGCGGGTCTTCATATTTTTTTAAAATATCCTCTCCTACATTGCCGTTTTGAAGATTATGCTTAACCATTCCGGCATAACCGAGAAAACTTCCTAAAATTATAAGCGAAGTCGAAAAAAAAGCTATTTGTGTATTATACAGCCACAATAGATTATTTTCCAAAAAACAAAAAACAATTATTCCTATATCAACGGCAATTAAAATTTTAAAAACATTAAAAAATTCTTTCATACATACGCCTTATAAAATTTTACTCCGCCAACCCAAATTTCTTCAAGCATATTTTCTTTAATCAAATCATTAAAAATTTTTAAAGTATGCTCATCCAAAATATTTTTTACATCACTTTCACTAAAAGGTCTTTTTTTAAGTGTTTCAATAAGTTCTTCTTTTGTTAAATTTTCTATTTTATAATTAATTTTATCTCTTGTTGGAATAAAAATATTTTGATTTTTAATATTTTCTGCAAGTTCAAAAAGTTTTTCTATACTTACACCCTCAACATTATAAGCAGGAGGTCTGTCTATTGTGGATATATCTACCCTATCCGGCTTAATATCCGCCAAAACTTTGTTTAATTTTTTAAATTCCTCATCTTTGTCATTTATACCTTTTACCACCAAAATTTCTATAATCAATTCACCTTTGTAAATTTTCCTAAATTCAATCATTCCTTTTATAATTTTTTCTATATCAATTCCTTTGGCGGGTCTGTCTATTTTTTTAAAAATATTTGGGCTTACGGCATCAAGGGAAAGTTTTACAATATCAAGTTTTTTTAAGGAATTTTGAATTTCTTTTTTCATAATGGTGGAAGAATTACTTAAAATTAAAAGTTTTTTATTTAATGTTTTTAATTTACCGATAAGTTCATCTAAATAAGGATAAAGAGTGGGTTCACCGTTACTTGTAACAGTCAATACATCAAACTGGTATTTTTGTACTGCATCTTTTACTTCATTAAAAATATCATCTACTTTTGGAGGATTGTCATAATTATTAACCGGTTTAGCCGGAGATAATTCACAGTATATGCAGTCAAAATTACATCTTTTTTTATCAGGGCTTAAATCAATTCCAAGACTCATACCAAAGCGGCGTGAAGCCACAGGGCCGAATATATATTTCATATTTCACTTCCATTTTTCATTTTACATTTTTCATTATACATTTTTTTAATGCGCTCCTTTATGCATATAATAAAGTGCAAGGGCTAGCGCCAAAATACTGCCGGCAAGATAAAGCATTTCAAGGGGGGTTGAAAAATTCATATGAATTACTTTTTTAAAAAAACTTACAATTAAAACCATTACGACAACTTTTCCAAGTTTGTCTTTAAGCTCATCTAAACTGTGAATTGCAAGAATTTTACTTCCCGTCTCACTTCCTTCCGCATCATCAATTTTGGAAATAAAAAGTTCATATAGCCCAAATGAGAATAAAAGCATCACCACCGCAATCAAATACAAATCAACCGCGCCTATAAGCCCTCCTATAAGCATTGAATGGAAATTTTGGGGATGGTAATGTGCAAAAAAGAATTTATATGTTACAACCACCATATTCCAGACATCGTAACTTGCAACCGCAAATAAAGCTATTGCACCGAACATTCCGAAAATTACCGCCAGTATTACTATTATCCGACTGTTCCAGAGGGTACTTTCAAAAACTGCTTCAATTAAATTTCTTTTTTCCATTATTTCTCCATTTCTATCCATTTTTTTGCAATTCTCACAGCATTTGTAGCAGCACCAACCCTTAACTGATCTGCAACATTGAAAAAGTGAAGAATATTATCATCATATAAATCTTTTCTAATTCTTCCCACATACACATAATCGGTATCGGTGGCAATTACAGGCATAGGATACTCATTTTTTTCGGGATTGTCTATTACCTTTACATCTTCAAAATTTTCCAAAACTTCCCTTGCCTTTTCAACAGACACTTCTTTTTCACAATAAATACTAATGGATTCACTATGGCTTCTAAGAACCGGAACCCTCACGCAGGTTGCAGCCACTTTAATATCAGAATGTAATATTTTATTGGTTTCATTTACCATTTTCATCTCTTCTCTCGTAAAACCGTTATCCATAAATTTATCTATATGGGGAATTACATTAAGTGCAATCTGATATTGAAAAACTTCCCTTTCTTTCACTTTTTTATCCAATTTGAAATTAAAAACCGCCCTCATCTGCTCCAACAGCTCTTCCATACCTTTTTTACCGGCACCGCTTACAGCCTGATAAGTGGCCACATCCACCCTGTTTATATTAAATTCTTTATGCAACGGTGCAAGAGAAATCACCATTTGAATAGTCGAACAGTTGGGATTGGCGATAATTCCTGTTTTTTTCCATAATGCAATATCACCGGGATTCACCTCAGGTACAACCAAAGGAACATCCGGATTCATCCTGAAATAACTGGTATTGTCTATTACAACAGCTCCCGCTTCGGCTGCACACGGTGCAAATTTAGCACTTACACTGCCTCCTGCAGAAAAAAAAGCAATGTCAATTTCTTCTTCTTTGAATACATCACAGGTTAATTCTTTTACTTTTAATACATCACCTTTAAATTCAACTTCTTTCCCAACACTTCTTGCACTTGCAAGGGGAACAAGCTTTTTTACAGGTATTTCATATTCTTCTATAACCCTTAAAAGCTCTTCTCCTACCGCTCCTGTCGCTCCTACTACTGCCACATTAAACATTGATTCTCCTTATAGTAAAAATAAATTTTCTTTTTTTATAACTTTTTCGCTTAAAATTGCTGCTCTTTCTATTATATTTATCAGTTCTCTTATGTTTCCTCTGAATTCATAATTTAAAAGAGCCTCTTTTGCCTCATCGCTCAAATTTTTTTTTTCTAAATTATATTCTTTAATCGTTTTTTCTAAAATATCTTCTGCAATTGGAATTATATCTTTTTTTCTCTCTCTAAGAGGCGGAATTTTAATAGGAATTGTAGCAAGTCTGTAATATAAATCTTCCCTGAATTTATTGTTTTTTATCATTTCATCAATATTTTGATTTGTAGCACTTATTATTCTTACATCAATTTTAGTCGGTTTTGTGCTTCCAAGCCTGTTTATTTCTTTTTCCTGAAGCACCCTAAGGAGTTTTGCCTGAAGATTAAAAGGCATTTCAGCTATTTCATCTAAAAAAAGTGTCCCGCCCTGGGCCAGTTCAAAAAGTCCCGGTTTTGAAACAGTTGCATCCGTAAAAGCCCCTTTTTCGTATCCGAAAAGCTCACTTTCTATTAAATTTTCAGGAATTGCACTCATATTTATAGCTATAAATTTACCACTCCTGCCGCTGTTTTCGTGAATAAATTTAGCAAATTCCTCTTTTCCGACCCCGCTTTCGCCAAGAAGCATTACACTGGCCATTGTAGGCGCCACTTTTTTAGATATATTTAAAACTTCTTTTGTTTTTTCATCTTCGGCAATAAAAGAAGGTTTAACCGCAGCTTTTTTACCTTTTGTTTTGGTTACCACTTTTTGATTTCTCTCAATTGCCGCAATTAAATCCTCGATTTCAAAAGGCTTTGTCAAAAAATCCTTAACCCCGAGCCTCAATGCCTCAATCGCCCTGTTTAACGTGGCGTTTCCCGTAATTAAAATTACTTCATATTTTCCATTTAATTCTTTTACAAAATCAATTCCGTCCATTTTAGGCATTGTAATATCAGAAATAATCAAATCTATTGAATCGTCTAATTTTTTAAGTGCGTCAATAGCATTTCTAAATTCAACGACTTCATATCCTTCGGATTTAAGTGCAAGTGAGAGAGATTTTCTCATATTTATATCATCTTCAACAACAGCTATTTTCAATTATCAGCCTTTTTTTATTTTTATAAATTATAAAGAAAATTTAAAAAGTAGTCAAATGAAATTAAATAAACAGGATAAGAAAAGTTTAACTGTTAACCAAACCTCTTCTTAATCTGTCTCCACGGCAGCATGTCCAAGATTATACGGAATTTGTGCCCGATAGTGATTTGGTGACATATTAAACCATTTTTTGAATGCCCTTGAAAAAACACTAATCTCCGTATAACCCAGGTACAGAGCGATTGTGGCAATATCAAGACTAAAATGGTAATGCAAAGCAAGTTTTTTGCGCACCGATTCAAGAAGTTTTGTATAAGAGTACCCTTCTTTTTTAAGATTATTTTGCAGAGTTCTAACAGACTGATAACTTTTTAGCTATAAACTCTATACTTATCCCATTATTTCCAATATGTATCAGAATCTGTTTTTCAGTCCGTGTATGCCAAGAGTTATCGTAAAGGGGAGTTTGCAGCTCAACACAAAGCTTCTCTTTTGAAAACACAAGGGCATTTTCATAGGCATTAAATATTAACTTTTTTCCAAAAAGCCGATGATACTCTTCCGGTTCTTCTATCTCATTATGTTGAAAATAGGCATATTCCGGTTCAATATTCACTGCCGAAAGTTGTCTTATAAGGCTAATTACGGCAGCAAGATGAATTTCACTTTGATACCGGTTTAAAGCAACTAAAGGACTATTATAAAGATTTTTAGTTTCTGTAAGAATAAACTCAAGGTTTTTACCTACTAAATGTGAATAATAACAAAGTTTTTCAAGCATTTCACTTACGGTTGCGGTATTGCTGAGCATATATCCAAGCAGTCCTAAAGATTGTGGGGAAGAAGCTTCTCCAAGATGAAGCGCTAAAAAAGGGTCATCACAAAGTTGTGAAGCCTTTTGAAAAAGAAAACGCAATTTAGAGCTTTTTATATATGAATGTTCCTTTGTAAAAATCTTCCGATCAATTTTTATAATGTTTTTCTAACATTAATAAAACATATTGCAGAGTAATTACTGAAACATGTTCCAATTTTATCCTTTTTTTTCGCAATTTATCAAAAATATTTCTTTTTTTGTATATATAATTATACTGAATTTATTGGATAATAAGTGTAAAAAAGGCAATGTTATCGGACACATGTTAAGAATCACAAAACAGCCGAATATGATGTGCATACTGGGAAAAATATATTCCGCAAATTCCGGAAGCATATTTTAAACCGTTTGAAGATGCCGAAGATGAAGCTGCACTTGCTGCATTAAGTGTTTGCGAATTAGAATGTTGTTAATACAACACCAGGGGATCAGGATTTTACTTTTTCTTGATTTGAAATTTCAAGGGCTTAACGCAAGTTTATCTAATTTTGCTTTAAGACTTAACGACCTTGAAAACAGAGCTTTTGATATAGTTTGCAAGTATTTAGAAATAAATAACGATATAACAATAACATACCCTAAAACTTTCAGCATTTATTTTAAGCTTAAAGCAATGCAAATTATAAGCAACGATTTAAACACTATTGACCCGGCAGATTTTGCGATTATTGCAAGTGAAGTGGAAGACAGTTTTAAGGAAACTTAAGCGGTTTCTGCTATTCTTTTGTTAAGATTATTTAAAATAATTTCTTTCAATTTCTTTAAAAATAGTTTATCACTCCCTTGACTTTTATCTTTTTCTATAATCTTTAATGCTTTTTTATAAAGTTCTATAACTTCTTTTTTGTTTTCAAAAGGAATTAATGCCTCTCTATCAGCTAAAAATAGAGGTCTTTCTCCAAAATTTTTCTTTTTCTAATTTCTCAACCTCTTCTTTATGTAATTCTTCAAAACTTTTCTCATCAGGCTTAATTTTATAACCTGTCATCTAACGTTTTCAAAATATAATCTTCTTCATTTGTAATATGTCCTAAATTTTTTCTTTTTACTATATGATTTTTAAATTTCTCTTTACTCATCCATATTTTAAAATTTCATTCTCAATTTACATTTCATTATATTTCCTATTGCTAAATAAATCCGCATACTTTCTTATCGGATATTTAGGTCTAATTGAATTAAAAATCTTTTCAATGTCCTCTCCCTGCTTAAACCTGTTCAGCATCTCGTAAGTGCCGAGTATTTCTCTCTGCTCTCTTTCGTCAAACTCATTCATTGTATCCTGCACGGTTTGTTTCCAGCTTTTCCTTTTGCCTGTAACTTTGCCGTAATACGGGGCATAAATACATCTGCAGTGAGGATGCAACGGTGTAGTCCTCATTTCCGCTTTTGGAACTATCCCACGACCAAATCCCATATTTAAATTTGCATAAAAATCACATATATCCGTTTTTGGATACTAAATGTTCACTATTTCAATACTCCAGCTGTATCGGTTTAATCTGATTTTAAGCTTAAAGCAATGCAAATTATAATAGAATTTCAATACTCCAGCTGTATCGGTTTAATAATGCCTCTTTATAACTTCTTGTGTATATTTCAATACTCCAGCTGTATCGGTTTAATGCTATTAGACTTTTTAACTTTAATTCTGGTATGGCGATTTCAATACTCCAATTGTATCGGTTTAATAAGAAAAATTATAAAAAATAAAAACTAAAAAAACATTTCAATACTCCAGCTGTATCGGTTTAATGTTTTGCGGTAATTGAATATCTTAGTTTTGAATTATATTTCAATACTCCAGCTGTATCGGTTTAATGTTTTGCGGTAATTGAATATCTTAGTTTTGAATTATATTTCAATACTCCAGCTGTATCGGTTTAATTTCTCATTTATTGAACTATATTTCAATACTCCAGCTGTATCGGTTTAATAATTTGGCTCAAACTCAAATGTTCCTGATAGTTCTTAATTTCAATACTCCAATTGTATCGGTTTAATCGTTTCGATACACAATAAACTTCGCTTTTGTTAAATTATTTCAATACTCCAGCTGTATCGGTTTAATAAATATGAGCTTGGAAGATTTGCGATAAATGGCAGAAATATTTCAATACTCCAGCTGTATCGGTTTAATTTTGTTAAGCTTAAAGCAATGCAAATTATAAGCAAATTTCAATACTCCAATTGTATCGGTTTAATAGGTATTGAAAAGCAAAATAGATGTTATTGACGGATTTCAATACTCCAATTGTATCGGTTTAATTATAACTGCTCCATTGATTGTTTTAAAAATTAAAAAATTTCAATACTCCAATTGTATCGGTTTAATTATAATTTATAAAACTTTTTACGATATTATACATCTATTTCAATACTCCAGCTGTATCGGTTTAATATTGTTACAATAAAATCTTTATTTGTTTTTTCAAATTTCAATACTCCAGCTGTATCGGTTTAATAAAGAAAGATTATAACAAACTAAAAACGCAAAATAATATTTCAATACTCCAGCTGTATCGGTTTAATTCTGATTTTAGATGGAGAATTCTTATTTCAATACTCCAATTGTATCGGTTTAATCTTCGATTTTTGCATCAAGTAAAGATGCAATTTCTTCTTAATTTCAATACTCCAATTGTATCGGTTTAATTAAGAAAGATTATAACAAACTAAAAACGCAAAATATATTTCAATACTCCAGCTGTATCGGTTTAATAAAAAGTTAATAAAGGGCAAAAAATCAAAAAAATAATCTATTTCAATACTCCAATTGTATCGGTTTAATTGGATTTGTAAGGAGCATGTGTTGTATCACCCAGCAGTTTTATTTCAATACTCCAATTGTATCGGTTTAATAACATAAAAAAGGGGCAAAAAATGAAAACTAAGAAAAATTTCAATACTCCAGCTGTATCGGTTTAATACTTTATAAAGTCCAACCAACCTCACCCGAAAATATTTCAATACTCCAGCTGTATCGGTTTAATGAGGCATATTGCTAAGAAATACAGAAAATCTCTTTTTGTATTTCAATACTCCAGCTGTATCGGTTTAATATTTAAAAAAGGGGCAAAAAATGAAAACTAAAAAAAATTTCAATACTCCAGCTGTATCGGTTTAATAAGAAATTTATGAGGGTGATATTGTTAGATTACATATTTCAATACTCCAATTGTATCGGTTTAATAGATTTAATAAATTCTAATGTTCCTGATCTCTTTTTGGATTTCAATACTCCAATTGTATCGGTTTAATATATCTTGGCTCAAACTCAATCTCATCGCTTAATCCGTATTTCAATACTCCAGCTGTATCGGTTTAATCGTATTTTCTTATTTCAATACTCCAGCTGTATCGGTTTAATATTTAAATAGATTTCAATACTCCAGCTGTATCGGTTTAATACATCAAATTTCGGGCTTTTTAAAAACCCGCCACTCCAAAATATGGGCTTTTTCCAACCAAATTCAAAAAAAACAATAAATTTTCAAAAATCTTTTTACAATTACGATTTTAGCGATATCTTAAAAGATTGTCAAGAAAAAGAGGTTGGAAATCAGATAAAAAGACCATTCCCTTTTTTACCGATTGTGTCTTCTAAAAAGCTCTCTTTATTTTTAAGTTTTATTACAGTTATAAAATCAAGATTTTCATCAATTGCATTTTTGAGTTCTTTTTGAAGTTTAATTAAATTACTTGGAGTTATTTCACCTCTAAAAACAGATTTTTGATGATGATTTAGATATTTTTTGCAAATTTTAAAAACTTTATTCACCCTTCTTTTTCCAGCCTCACTCTCCTCATCTGCAATATCATACATTAAAAAGGCATAATTAATTTTATAATCTTTTTTCATCTCTTTTCCTTCAAACTAAAAGGCTTAAATTCTTCTTTTTGTATCAAATATTTTATAAGTTTATATCCATCAAGCTTTATAGCAGTATGAAAACTGACCATTCTTTTTAAAGTTTTATGTTTAAATTTTTCATTGAGTCTTTCTTCAAAAGCACTTATAAAAATTTTCTTGCCCTCTTCATTTAAAAGAGCATAATTAAATTTCTTTTCAAAATGTCTCTCAACTTTGAGTTTTTTTCTATTTACCAAATCAAAAATACTTCTAAATACAATTACAGGCTTAAATACTTCGCTTAAATCAAGACTCAAGCTAAATCTGCTTTCACTTGGTGAATGTAAAAAACTTATTGACTGGTCTAAGTGTGTCTGATAAATTGCGCTTATTGTTTTAGTATAAAGCAAAGTATTTCCAAATGAAATTAAAGCATTTAAAGGATTATCAGGAGGTCTTTTCACTCTTTTATTAAACAAAAATTCCTCCGGTAAAAAATATTTAAAACTATCATAAAATCCAGCCCATATATTGCCCTCAATAAATAAAAGTTTATTTATATTATCTGTTTTTTCAATAAACCTTGGAATATCTTCCCTTAAATATCTTAAAAATTCCTGAAGTTCACTTTTACCGTGTCTAAAATAGTGATATAAAACTTCATAAATATTCTCACTAATACCTAAAACTATCGCTTTTGCTATTGATAATCTCTCATTTTGAAATGTAATTGCCTGTTTTATTGTTAAATTTCCACTTATATATTTTTCTTTTGGATAAAAACTACCACTATAATTTCCAAAATAATTAAAAAAATGTAAAATTATTCCAGCCCTTGCACAAAAATCTAAAAATTTAGAATTAATACTGACTTCATTCATAAAATATATCTCTCTTACCGCCTCAATCGGTATATATTTCCACCCTTTTTCGTTTCTAAAAGCAATAGAATTATCTTTTCTTTTAATTTCACCCATTGAAAAAATATATTTAGTTTTCATCTATCCTTACAAAAAACAAAATTCATAATAAGCACATTTTTTGCATTTACTATCAAAAACAGGCTCAGGCATAGGAGAATTAAAAAGTTTTTCAATATCACTTATTATTTCTAAAAGTTTCGTTTCATTTTCTTCATTAAGTCCTATTTCAATTCTTTTTTTATTTTGTTTTCTTTTTTCAAATACTTCTAATCTTCCTTTTCTTATAATTCCTTTTTGTTTAAGCCTCCACAAATAAAAAAGTAATTGCCATTTTACCGCTTCTATATCAGAATCACTCTTTTTTACTTCAATTACATAATCTTTTGTTATTTTATCCACTTTTATATTTTCGAAACTAACTTCATTTACTTTTGTTTCATCTATTTCGTGCAACACTTTACCAATTCTAACATCTTCGCTGTTATCTTCAAGATTAATTTTATGATAAAAAAGCCAAAGTTTAGTTTTGCAGATAAAGTAGTATGAGACTTCAACCCTATCTTTAACAAACTCAACTATTTTTAAACTACCAGTATCTTTGTCAAAAAATTCATTTGTGGATAGATAAATACCAAGTGCGTTTTCAAAATTTTCTTTTATCGTTGAAATAACTATATCTTTATCACTATCTTTCCAATAGTAAAAATTTTGATTGACCGTATATAAACTTACATTTTTCTTAATTTTTTTTTCTTTCAATCTCTTTCATGTGTTTTTTTTTATTTCTCTTTTTCGTTTATCTAATTCCACTAATTTTTCCCATAAGTTTTTAGCTTTATCAGCTAAAGGTATGAAAAAACTAAAACTAAATTTAAAATTTTCATCAATATTATTAAAAATATTAATATCATTTCTATTATTTTATTATTTTTTATAACCTTCAAACTCTTTATTATTAAAAAATCTTGCAATTTTGATTATATCAGCTTTTCCAATCTCTTGTTTCTCTCCACTTCTATTTCTTCTTCCCATTGATTGAATAATCAAATCAAGTGGTGCTAATTCTTCAAAGCCATCTTCTAAAGATATATCAACACCTGCTTGAATTAATTTATTTCTTTAATAATAGGTTTTTGCAATATTTACAGTATTTACCCTAAAAAGTAACTCTTTATTTGTTTTAAGTTTTTGATCTATTTTTTCATATAAGCTATCTTGTGAATATGTTTTTGAAATATCTATATTTTTTGCTTCAACTATCTCTTTTATTTCTTTGAAATATATCGCTATCTTTTAAAATCTCTTTTTTAATATTGAATAACACTATTGATAAATTGGTGAAATCTTTTTAAGAGAGCATTTTTTCTTTTAAAAATTCCATAAAATAGCTGGTGAAAAGATGAGATAGAAGCATTCTGCTCTATCAATGTGATAAATGGGAGTAAATAAAAAAATCTTTTACTTTTATCTTTTTCTTGTATCATCATAGCAAGCTTATAAAGCAAAAGTGTTTTTCCTGCTCCTGTTGGAAGTTTTATAAAAAATATTTTATTAGAGTTTATTTTCAAACTTTTTTATGTTTTTTTGTATCTTTGAAATAATTGTTTTTAAATTTTTCAACTTTATTAGAATCTATTCTCAATTCATCAAAAGTTTTTAAAATGTTATCTCTAAAAATTGCATCTTCTTTGTCTGCATAAATGAGTATCTTTATAATCCTTAAACCTAAAAAAATATGGGTCTATATAATCAATATCTTCCATAAAAACTCTATTTTTATATTCATTTAGAAATTTTTCAAACTTCTTTATACCTTTAAAAATTTCTAAAATTTTTTCTAATTTATCAACTTTTTGCATCTCTTCTGAATTATCTAAATTAAGATGATGATACCTAATAGCCATAAATACAAATGAAGCTAATCTTTCATGCTATTTTTAACAATTGTTTAAACTCATCTTTTGAAATATTTAATAGTTTAAAATTAATATCAAGTTCAGCAAATTCTTTTTTAGCTTTTTTATAAACTTCTAAGTGAACTATCAATTTTCTATCTGGTTCAGTATGAGAAATCAAACTAAAAGAATTGATAGAGTCTATCTTTTTCATCTTTATACAATTTTCCTTTTAATTTATCTTTATTTGTAATTTCTATTGCATAATCACCAACAAAACTTATTATCTCTTTTGTTCCTTCTATCTTGGTTAAAATAATCAGCAATAAATTCATTATAAAATGTTACCGGTTTGTTAATTTTAAACTTGATAAAATCCTTTTCAAATGAAGTATATAATCACCATCAAAATTTGATGTGGTTTATAAACAATATATTCATTTTTTAACCTATCAATTAATTCCTTTTTTATTTTATCATCATCAATAATTAAAAATATTTTCCATTCCATAAAAATTCAAATCTTGTTGGACTCCTCTGTCCTCTTTGGGGAGGATTTCTTAATGGATTTTCATTAAAAGTAAATTTTGCACTTTTCCCTTGCATTAAATTAATTCCAATCAGATCGTCAATAATTTTACTGAATACAAAAATTTTTCAAATGGTAATTTTTCTATATATTCATTTTTACCCCACCCCATTATAGGCTGAGAGTTTGCAAAAGGCTTTTTAAAAAGTGCATAATTTTGATAAGTTCATCAAGATTTAAAGCATCTTTCATATCGTCAAATTCTCTATATTTAAATTTTTTTTCATTTTTTAACTTTATAGAATACTCAATATCAGATTTTCATCTTTTTCAAATCTTCTTCTTTGACTTTATTTTCTATACCAGTAGTTGGGTTAAAATAGCCTACACAAGAAAAAAGCCCATAAGGAAGATAACTATATGTTGCTATTGCTCCTTGTGCATTTCCTTCACTACTTACCATTATTGATGTGTTTTGAGTTATTGGCAGGTAAACTTTATTTAGAGTTCTGTTAAACATTTTAAATTCATTATTTTTTTCAGCAAACACCAAACAATCTTACATCTATACATTTTTCTTTTAGTTGTTCTAAATTTTTTACGATATCAAATTCTTCTGTTTTTTTACTTTTCTTTACAACTTCCATTTTTTCAGATGATAATCGAATATATCTTTTTAACCTTACATCAGATACTGTTCACCTGTAAATGGATCTCCATTTGGAATACAATCTAAAAACAAAAATTCTCTTTTATTTGATTTTACATTATTATATAACTCATTTCCTAAAAATAGCCCAAATATAAATTCATCTTTATTAAAAGTTACATTAGTTAAATGAATCATTTGCATCCAACTAAGTATTTGTAAACTTAGCCCAACACAAACTCCAAGTTTCATAGATGGTGAATCCTTTATTTATTTCATTAATCCAGTTCAAAAACAACAAATGTTTAATTACTGTGCCATAATAGTATTTGTCTTTACTGTCCTCAGATTTGCTAATGCTATATTGCATATTTTCATTCATAACAATCATTAATCTATTTATATCGAATCTTTTAATTTTTCAAATAATTTTTCTTTTAAAAATTCTCTTAGTTTCCTTACCACCCCCAGTTTTTGCAGGTTCCCAGAAATAAAAATTCAATAAAATATCAAAACGATTTGGATTTGAAATATTTTTATCTATTAAATTTATTAATCCATCTAAATTTGATTTAGACTCTTTTATATCATTTTGAAAACTTTTTAATACATTATCATTTAAACTAGTAGCAGTAATATAACTATATAACCCCATAAAATAAAAGTTGTTATGTGTTTCTAAAAAAGTTCTTCATATAAGCTTCTTTTGACAACAAAAAGAGATTTTCGTCATCTTTAAGATTGTATTTCACATTATTTTTATCAGTAGAAAATGGATAATAAAACCCCCCACTTGGATAAGCCTTTGCTTTTATATTTGTATATATGTTGCAATTTGAAGAATTTTTCTTTTTTATTAAGTTTTGCAGAATTGTTAAATTCAATATTTTCAAAAACTTTAAATAAAAGGCTATGTTTATAATAGGAATTTTTTTACATAGCTCGTTTATTGCCTTTTAATTCTGATTTTATTTTTGATTTCGCTAAATTGGCTAATTCATCTATTTTATCAATATTAGACAAAATAGCCTTAAAATATTTTGTTATTCTTGGATAATCAATTAACATTTTTATAATTTCTGGATAAATTTTACTCTCATCATCTTTATTAAAAACTTTTTTCCCTTTAAAGTAATTTTTTTTGATTTCTTCATATACTTTGTTCTAATGTTTTTTCCTTATTCTCGTATATAAACGAGCTTGGAAAAATATATAAAATATTGCTTTTTTTACCTCTATGAACACCATATTTTCAATGTAAATCATTTCCCAATTTATCATAATCTTTATCTTCAGATAAATGTCTAATTTTGCTTTTTTCATCATTATATTTAAAATCTTTACCATTCCATACTGAGCCTAGTCTATTAGATACTCTTCCAATATCTATTATTTCTTTAATCATAATACACCTTTACAAAATAACTTTAAAAGTTTATCATAAACTTTTATCCCCATTTCATAAAACCTCCTCCGACTGCACTGTTTATGCCCAAGTCCTGTCCCAAGAGCCGTGAAAGCCAATTTTTGAGAGACTTCATCGTTTCTTGGGGCTATATAAAATTTCCAGCCGAAAAATTTAATGCCTTTATAATAATAAGTCTGGGGTTTATTGTTTTTTATCTGAATCAGTTCCATAAAATTATTTTCGGGTTTTAATTTTTCATTAAAAAACATTTCGTATTTTCTTATTAAATTGTCCTGAAGGGCGCTCATCAAATTTATTAAATCCCCGTTTTTTTGAAAAGTCCAAAAGTCTCCGTTTTTCATAACAACAAAAACAGGATTAAGTGAGAGCATATAATTTATTTTTTTATATTTTATTTTTTTAAAATCCACACCTTTAACTTTAAAAATATTGTCTTCATATAAAAACAGCGAATTTAAAACCTTTTTAGCCAAGTTTTCATCGAAAGAGCGGAAATAAATATTTCCTTTTTCAAAAAATCCTTTAGCGTCAGCTTTTCCGAGATTTGAAAAAACATAATTTTTAGGCTCATTATTTTTATGTCTTTCAAAACCTGAACTAATCAAAGAAGTGGCAATAAGTTTTGAAACAGCCTCGGGTGATTTTTGAAAGTGTATGGGAATTTTTAAATCTACATTTATTTTTAACTCAAAAAATTTCATTATTCTTCTTTCAAATAAAAATAGGCAATTCCGTTATTTATAATAATATCAAATCTTTTAGGGGGAAAAGTCAGTTTTAGATAATTATTTTTTGAATATATATAACTTAGATTTAAAATTATTTTATCTTTTTCTTTTTTACATAATTTTAAAACATCTGTTTTATCTGATTTAATGGAAAAAATCAGTTTTTTGGGCGAATTTGAAAAAGTTAAAGCTTTTGAACAGTTAAGAGTATACTTTTTTACAGTTGCATTATTTGAAACTAACTGGAAAGAAAGATAATAATCGGCAAAAAGAAAAAGGGGGAAACTAATTATTATTAATAAATTTATTCCACATCCTTACATCAAGTTTCAGATTCATTGTGACATAATAAATCCCGTCTTCAAATTTTTCCGCCTGAATATCGGCTCCTCTAATTACACCTTCAACGTAAGTATTGACATCTGAATTTTTAAGCATTAAATCTTTTACAGTTTCTTTTGCATTTACTTTTACACCATACATTTTTTCTGCAAGCTGTCTGTATGCATCCGCAATTGCAGCTCTTCTTGCAAGTATTTTAGCCTGGGCGGCATTTAGGGCATCAACTGGGGCAACACCTTCACCTGTTACATACAGAGTGAGTATGTCACTTTTTTTTGATTCGGGTTTATTCAGAATAATATTTTCATTATATTCTTTACTTACTGCAACTTTTTTAGAAACCGGCTCTGTGCTTTTATTTGTCACCTGTGTACCTGCACATCCTATAAACAATAATGACACCGCAAGAATGATTTTTTTAATCATTTTTAACCTTTTTGTTTTCAAAATCGGAAAAAAAAGAAAAAACTTTAATTATTTTCTTCTTCTATTTCATCAGTTTCACTTGGAGTTTTTGCAATACTGACTACTTTATCCCCGCTGTCGAGTTTTACTATTCTAACGCCCTGTGTATTTTTACCTGTTTTAGATATTGAATCTATACTAACCCTAATCATTTTACCGCTGCTTGTCAAAACCATCAAATCATGATTTTCTTCTGTGGCCACCACACCCACCAAATCGCCTGTTTTATTGGTAAGCTTCATAGCAATTACGCCTTTTCCGCCTCTGTTTGTTAATCTGTAAAGGTTGGCTTCGCTTCTTTTACCAAAACCTTTTTCACTTACGCTTAAAATTTCCTGATTCTCATCTTTAAGAGCAAGGGCGCCTACCACCTCATCGCCTTGAATTTTAAATGTAATACCTTTAACCCCTCTGGCCTCTCTTCCCATTTCCCTTACAGTATCTACAGGAAATCTTATGGCCTGTCCTTTTTTTGTAACAATAAAGAGCTCTTTATCCTCAGGCTCTACAATTTCGGCTGTTACAAGTTCGTCATTTTCATCTATTGTAATAGCCCTGACTCCTGTACTTCTTACATTTTTAAATTCATTTAAATTTGTTCTTTTAACAATTCCGTTTTTTGTAAAAAATGCCAAAGATCTGTTTTCATCAAAATCACTCGTTCTGATAATAGTCTGAATCTGTTCGTCTTTGTCAAGGTTAATTAAATTAACTATTGCTTTACCTTTGCTGGTTCTGCTTCCTTCAGGAATTTTATAAACTTTCAGCCAGTGAAGCTGACCTTTGTTGGTAATAATCATCAATGTATCATGCGCATTGGCAACATAAAAATCCTCTATAAAATCATCCTCGTATGTTGTAAGCGCTTTTTTGCCTTTACCGCCTCTGTTTTGTCTTTCATATATTTTAAGAGGAACCCTTTTTACATAACCTCTGTGAGTTATAGTTAACACCATTTCTTTATTTGGAATCAAATCTTCTATATCTATTTCATCATAATCGTCTACAATATCGGTTAGTCTTGGGGTAGGATATTTTTTCTTAATTTCAAGAAGTTCGTCTTTAATGACACCGTTTAAAACTTCTTCGCTTTTTAAAATCGAATTTAAATATTCAATTTTTTCCATTAACTCTTTATACTCTTTTTCAAGTTTTTCAATTTCAAGAGAAGTCAGGCGGGAGAGTTTCATATCAAGAATCGCCTGGGCCTGGATTTCACTGAGTTCGAATCTGTCTATTAAATTGGCTTTTGCTTCTTTTGTATCGGCAGATTTTTTAATTAATTCTACAACTTCATCTATATTAGCGAGTGCGATTCTAAGCCCTTCTAATATATGAGCCCTTCTTTTGGCTTCTTCAAGTTCATAAATTGTTCTTCTGATAACAACAGTTTTTCTGTGTTTAATAAAAATATCAAGAAGTTCAAACAGGTTAAACAGTTTTGGCTGTTTGTCATAAATTCCAAGCATATTCACGCCAAAACTGACCTGCATTTGTGTATGCTTGTAAAGATTGTTTAAAATAATTTCGCTCATTGCATCTTTTTTAAGCTCTATTACAACCCTGATTCCCTCCCTGTCGCTTTCATCTCTTACTTCACTTATTCCGTCAAGCACCTTATCTTTAACCAAATCACTGATTTTTTCTATCAGTTTTGCCTTATTCACCTGATAAGGGAGTTCGTCAATTACTATTACTTCTTTATTTCCTTTATGCTCAATATGGTGTTTTGCCCTAATTTTAATACTTCCTCTTCCAGTTTTATAAGCTTCTATTATTCCGCTTTTTCCAAAAATAATTCCACCAGTTGGAAAATCAGGCCCTTTTACAAATTTTAAAATATCCTCAAGTTTAGCTTCTTTATTATCTATCATATAAATAAGTGCGTCAATTAATTCACTTAAATTATGCGGAGGAATATTTGTAGCCATACCGACGGCAATACCGCTGCTTCCGTTTACCAAAAGATTTGGAAACCTGGCGGGTAAAACAACAGGTTCTTTTTCGCTGCCGTCATAATTCGGAATAAAATCAACGGTATCTTTATCTATATCTTTAAGAAGCTCTTCGGCTATTTTGGTAAGCCTCGCTTCTGTATATCTCATAGCGGCGGCGTTGTCACCGTCAATACTACCGAAGTTACCCTGCCCGTCAATCAAAGGCATTCTCATAGAAAAAGGCTGGGCCATTCTTACAAGCGCTTCATATACGGCACTATCGCCGTGGGGATGATATTTACCTATTACATCCCCGACTATTCTTGCAGATTTTTTATATGGAGAACTGGCACTGATACCCATTTTATACATTGCATACAGTATTCTTCTGTGAACCGGCTTTAGACCGTCCCTTACATCAGGCAAAGCCCTTCCAACAATCACACTCATTGAATATTCTAAATAACTTTTTGCAAGGGTTTCTTCAATACTTACAGGAATTATCTGCATTTAAATCCTTTTTTAATTAATATTATACCAAAAAAGACGCAGAAATTAAGGAAAGTAAAATCTTTAAAGACTGACAAAATTATTTTTGCAAATCATTATTTTTATAAAGTTTAAGACAAATCAGCCAGTACTATACTCAAATAAACATTCACCCCATATTGGGATAAAACCTCTTTTGCCTCATTCAGGGTAGTGCCGGTTGTTTTTATATCATCGACCAAAATGACATCTATATTTTTAGGCCCTGAATATTTAAAATTTCTTGGATTTTTTAATCTAAATTCAAGAGACTCTCCAGCATATTTAACATTATTTGCGGAATGTAAAGAGTTAAACAAAGGAGTTAAAAATTTATTTTTCATTGATTTTGCAAGTATTGCCGTATGGGAAAAACCTTTTTTTATCCTGTCATCAACAGGAATTACAAAAAATTTTTCATTAATGTTTTGCGCAAAAATTTTAAATGAATTTTCGGCCAGAATTTTAAAAACCCTGTCTCCGAATCTGTGATATTTATATTTGACAAGCCATTCAATTTCGTCATATCTGTAAAAACTTACGGTATTGTTTTTTATTTTTATATCAGGCTTTAAATATTTTTTCTGGCATTCTTTGCAGATAATTTCAAAACTGAAATTATTACAGATTATACATTTAAAAATCTTTGTCCTTCGGTTTGTGTTTAAAAAGCAAATACAGAGCAATTGCTGCACCTATACTAAAAACACCACCGCCTGCAAGAACCAGATTGTCATTGCCCGCCGTGGTTCCACCCATAATCATACCGACAGCCACAAACATTATAAGTGCTGCGCTTACCCCCATTTTTTCTCCGGTTGTCAGTTTTCTGTTTTGTAAATCATGCATTAATTTCCTTTAAAATGAATCATATAATTATAATTGAGCAAATCTTCTTTACTTTCACATTCTGTAATTGAAATATATTCTCCCGAATTATAAAAAAAAGAATACTGGTCAAACTCTTTTGCAATATTCAGTGCGTCGTCTTTTTCTATATCATAAACTATAAAAGAATATTCACCGTGGTCAAACAGCTCCCCCACACTCGAAAAATATTCATATCCAAATGTTTTCAATATAACTTCAAGTTCGGTATTTTTCAAAAAATTTAAAAAATCATTTAAAATAAGACCTTTGGGATTATGAGCAGTTATTATTGCAAATTTTCTTTTTAAGACATCATAATCATCGGGAATAAACTGAAAAGAAAGCCACGCTCTCCCACTGATTGAATTAATTAAAAATTTTGTATATTTTAAATAATCTTTATATTTTTTTTTAAAATCAAGAACTATTTCTTCATCCACCATTAAAGCATCTTCCGCTTCGTCATAAATACATTTTCCTTTATAATCGCCTATTCCAATAACATTAAAACGCATTTTTGTCTCTTTTGGTTTTTTTCCATTTTACACAATTTTTTTTATTTAATCAATATGTTATAATACAAATTAACAATAATAAACGGAGTTTAGAATGAAAAAATTGTTATTCATACTGTTATTGATTTTTTTTAGCGGATGTTCTATCAAACAGGCATTAAAACACGACCCTTTTTATGAAAAAACACTAAAATATACCCAAAGAGCCCAAATATTAAATTCTCTAGAAACAAAATCGTTAATTGATGCGGTTTATTTGAATAACTTGTAATAAAAATAAATTCGAAAACCCCACTTTTTTAATAGGAATTTATAATGATTTTGATAATCAGTTAACAAACCAGGAATTTTCAATTTGTTTAAACGGACAAAAGCCTGTTAAAATTTCCTCCAAAATACCTGAATTTATTTTATATAAAAATTTCCCTTTTTACAATTCCTGGATGAGTTATTATATTGTTGAATTTCCAAAAACAGACAAACCTTATATTTTAGAATACAAAAGCAAAGACTGGGGAGAAGCTAAACTTATTTTTTAAAAAGTTTATGGAGAGTTATATTTTCATCTCCGAAAATATGGGAATAAATAACATAATTTGTTATTACCTTTTTTCCATATTCTCTTGATTCATCTAAAGGTATTAATTCCATACTCAAAAAAGGCTCATATTTCCCCCTGTATTTAAAATTTGGAATTATTTTTCTCTTTACAAATCCTATTCCTCCGTTATAAGCATAGGCAACCGTTAAAGGGTCTTTAAGTTTTGAAAAAAGCCATTTCAAATGTTTTACCCCCAATATTATATTTTCTCTGTAATTAAACTGCCTGAAAACATCTCCTTTCATAGCTCTTACCAAAAACGGCATTATCTGCATAGTCCCGAGTGCGTAGCTTCTGCTGACACTTGAAGGAATAAACCTGCTCTCCTGCCTGGCTATTGCATAAACAAAAGATTTAAAACTTATGTTTTTATCTTTATAAATATCGGGCGTTATAAATATATTAATTTTATAATTAAAAGCCTTGTCCAAAACCAAGGCCTTTAAAGCAAGCGTTGCACTATTGTCAAGTTTTCTGGCAAAAGCAAACAAATCTTTTGACCTTTTAAAATCATTAAAAAATTTTAAAATATCCCAGGGGTTGCTTTCATTGTATTCAGGTGATTTTACAGAATTATAAATGATTTTATTTTTTATGAAAAATTTTTTATTCGCCTCTTCATATGCAAAAAGTGTATAAAAATCTATTCTTGTCCTTTTAAGCAGAGCGTTAAAATATTTTTTTTCATCTGTTAAACGCCACAGCCAGAAATCTGTTTTTGAATTTTTCGGTATGCTTTTTAAGATATTTAGTGCTAATTTCTCTTTATTGCATTTCATAGCATTTAAAAAAAGCCACCATTTGGATTTTTTGCTCAAATTTTTATAATCGATTTTTAAAAGAGAATCGGAAAGTTTCGGTAAATTGTTTAAAACAACACTTTTTACAAACATATAAAAATAACTGTCTTCAAAAATAGAAAAATTATTTATATACTGATCAATTCTTTTGTCTGGAAAATTCAAAATAAAATAATAACCCAAATCCCTGTTTTTGAAAATTTTGGAAAAATCGTTATCAATAAAGCATTTTATGGCTTCTTTTACCTTGCCGTTTGCAAGTTTGGTATATAAATCAATCAATGTTTTTTTATCAAGCGTTGAAATTGTTTTTAGGGTTAGCCCTCCGCCTTGAATACAAGAAACATCCACATCATTTAAATATTCTTTTTTTACATTTATACATTTATAAATATTTTCGAAAAGTTTATTTTTTTTGGCTAAAATTTTCAAATGTAAAAAAGGCTTTGGTTTATAAAGAGAATTATATGCTTTATAAGCCAAAACAGTGGAATTTGTTTCTTTCATAAATTCCGTAAGATAAAAATCCCGTACATAGCTTTTTGGATGTGCAAGTATGGTTGATAAATTTAGCGAAAAAAGAAAAAGAGGAATAAATAAAATAATTATCATAAGCTCATAATTATATTATTAATAAGTATCTGCAGAAATTCAAGAGCCAATATTAAAATAATCGGGGCAATATCAAATCCTCCGAAACGAGTAGGGATATAACGTCTAATCCATCTGTAAACAGGTTCTGTTACATTCCACAAAAATTGAACAATCGGGTTATACGGATTTGGCTGCACCCAGGTTATCAAAGCGGCAATAATCACAACCCATACATATATGCTTATTATTAAATTAATAAACTGCAATACTGATATTAAAATAGCGTTCATTTTATCTCCTCTTTATTATTTCTTTAAGATACGGCAACATTGCTGTATATAAATCTTTTATTTCCGCCCCGTGTTTTTCATTTATTAAAAGTTCCCTCAAAGGCATAAAAAGTTTTTTACCTTTAAGAGATGTGTTTTTCATAACTCTTTTTTTAAAATCATCATAACTCTCTTCCAATTCATTTTCTAAAATCTCTTTTTTTAATATTTCTCTTTCATTTTTAAACTCTTCATCTTCGCTTTTTTCAAAAATCTTATTAAATTTTTCTTTTATCTCTTTTAAAGTAGAACTTTCGTCTCTTAAAATCTCAAGCAGATTTTCATAAATTTTATTTACTTTAAAAAGTTTAAATAAATCAGTTAATTTTTTCAAATGCTGCTGATTTATAAATTTAAGTTTTTCTATATCAAATTTGGCAGGCGCACGGGAAATTTTGGTTAAATCAAAAAATTCCACAGCCTCTTCAAGGGTAAATATTTCTTTTTCGAAGCTGTTTCCAAGCAATATCAGGTAATTGGCAATGGCTTCGGGTAAAAAGCCTTCGTCAAGCAGCCATTTTACACTGCTTGCATTATCCCTTTTGCTCATTTTTTTGCCCTCAGTATTTAAAATAATAGGCAAATGCGCATATTCTATTTCTTTATCATATCCGATTAAATTTCTTATATGAATCTGTTTTGGTGTATTGCTTAAATGGTCTTCCCCCCTGATAACGAGAGTTATATCATAAATCATATCATCAATTGCACAGGCGAAATTGTATGTAGGAGTTTTATCGGCCCTGAGGATAATAAAACTGTCGACTTCAAACGGGGAAAATTCCATCTCTCCTTTTATTAAATCTTTAAATTTTATATTTTTATCAGGCTTTTTAATTCTTACAACATATTTTTTATTTTCTTTTATATATTTTTGGAATGTTTTTTCGTCTAAATATTCACATTTACCGGAATATCTGTAAGGTCTTTTTTCGATTTTTGCCTTTTCTCTTTCAAAATTAATATCAGCTTCTGTGCAAAAACAGGCAAACGCTTTTTTTTCTTTTAAAAGTCTGTTTGCCATTTCCCCATGCAGATGAAAATTTCCGGACTGATAAACAACCTGGTCATATTTTATTCCAAAAAGATTTAGAATATCGAGTATTTCTTTATCTTTTCCCTCGATATTTCTTTCTTTATCCGTATCTTCAATTCTTACTAAATATTTTTCATTTCTCTGTTTTGCAACTATATAATTAAAAATGGCAACCCTTAGGTTCCCAATATGCATATCCCCCGTTGGACTAGGTGCAAATCTTAACATTTATTTCCTTTAAAAAAATTTAAATACGGCTAAAACTATCATAATAATAAACATTAAATAGTTAATCCAGTATAAAACATTATAAAAATAATATGTAAATTTTTTCTTTTTTATTAAAAAATAAAATAAAATTATATTTTCTATCATAACTGCGATAAAAAATGTAAGTTTCACATGCAGCCAAACACCGGTTTTTGCCGCCGCCGGGTTTAATAAAATCAGTTTTGTCCCGTCAAATAAAACCAGCAACATAAAAACAAGGCTCAAAACACCAAAAAATAATTTATCTTTTAAATCATTTTGTAAAGATTTGATAAACTGCAAAAAAAATACTCCGTAACTAAAAAACAAAATTATATGCATACCATAAATCCAAAAATACATTTTTAGCCTTTTTGATGGAAATTATAACAAAAATTAAAACAAAAAACTTAAATATTTAGTGTCTGATACTTTTCTAACTTTTAATTAACAAAAGCCCGAAAGGGCTGAGGATTATTTATGATATCTGCCGGCTTCTGCGCCGTTTACTTTAACCACTATAAAGTCTCCGTCTGTATCAAATTCCACTTTATCTCCGTCTTTAACTTTGCCTTCAAGAATAAGTTCTGCCAATGTATCTTCTATAACTTCAGCCATTGCCCTTTTAAGAGGCCTTGCACCAAATACCGGGTCAAATCCGACTTCCGCAATAAAATCTTTTGCACTTTCGCTTAAGATTAATTCAATATCCCTGTTGGCAAGTCTTGTTGTAATTTTTCTTAAAAGAATTTCAACAATCTGTTTAACCTGTTCTTTTCCTAAAGGATTAAATACAACCACATCGTCAAGTCTGTTTAAAAATTCAGGTTTCATTCTTCTTTTAAGTTCTGCCCATACAGCTTCTTTTCTGCCCTGAGCATCTTTTATTTCCATAATAATATCGCTTGCAATATTACTTGTTAGAATAATTATTGTGTTTTTAAAATCTACCGTTACACCTTTATTATCTGTAAGCCTTCCGTCATCAAGCACCTGCAATAAGATGTTAAACACGTCCGGATGTGCTTTTTCAATCTCATCAAATAAAACTACACTGTAAGGTTTTCTTCTCACAGCTTCGGTTAACTGGCCGCCTTCTTCATATCCCACATATCCAGGCGCGGCACCGATTAGTTTTGATACACTTATTTTATCCATATATTCACTCATATCAAATCTTATCATTGCCTTTTCATCATCAAACAAAAATCTTGCTAATGTTTTTGCTGTTTCTGTTTTACCAACACCTGTAGGACCTAAGAACATAAAGCTGCCTATCGGTCTGTTTGGGTCACCAAGTCCTGCTTTATTTCTCTTAATTGCTCTGGCAACAGCTTTTAGGGCTTCATCCTGTCCTACAACCCATTTTTTAAGTTCATCTTCAATATGCAATATTTTTTCAAGTTCGCTTTGAAGCATTTTATTTACAGGAATTCCAGTCCATTTGCTTACAACATCGGCAACCGCTTCTTCATCAACAGCATTTTTAAGAAGAGTTCCGTGTTTTTGCATTTCTTCCCATTTTTTCTCAAGTTCTTCCACTTTTTTTCTGAGTTCTACAATTTTCCCGTATTCAATTTCGGCAGCTTTGGTAAAATCACCTTCTCTTTTTGCAATTTCAGCCTGGGTTTTTAGTTTTTCAATTTCTTCTTTTGTTTCGGCAATAGATTTCAATACCCTTTTTTCTTCTTCAAATTTACTTTCAAGTTTTCTTTTTTCTTCTTCAAGGTTTGCAAGTTCTTTTTCTATTTCATTTAATCTTTTTTCTATTTTTTCTTTATTTGCGCTGCTTTCAAGTTCAAGCTGTAAAGCCTCTTTTTCAACCATAATCTGTTCAATTTCTCTTTTTATTTTGGCAAGTTCAAACGGTTCGCTTTCTATCTGCATTCTAATCTCAGCCGCTGCTTCGTCAATTGCGTCAATTGCCTTATCGGGTAAAAACCTGTCACTTATATATCTGTCGGTAAGTTTTGCAGCCGCAACCAAAGCTTCGTCTTTAATCAATACCTGATGGTGGGCTTCAAGTCTTTCTTTAAGACCTCTTAAAATTCTGATTGCCTCATTTACACTCGGCTCATCGACCATTACAGGCTGGAATCTTCTTTGAAGCGCAGCGTCTTTTTCAAAATATTTCCTGTATTCTTTTAAAGTTGTCGCACCTATAGTTCTTAGCTCACCTCTTGCAAGTGCCGGTTTTAGAATATTTGCCGCGTCCATACTTCCTTCGCTTGCACCTGCCCCTACTATTGTATGAATCTCATCTATAAACAAAATTACATCTGGATTTGCTTTTACTTCATCGACAACCGCTTTAAGTCTGTCTTCAAATTCACCCCTGTATTTTGCCCCGGCGATTAATGCTGTCATATCAAGAGCGATTAATCTTCTGTTTTGAAGACTTGTAGGCACCTCTTTTTTTACAATTCTCTGGGCCAGACCTTCAACCAATGCTGTTTTACCGACACCAGGTTCACCGAGCAATATAGGATTATTTTTTGTTTTTCTGATTAAAATCTGCATCATTCTGTTTATTTCTTCGTCTCTTCCGATTACCGGGTCAAGTTCCCCTGCCCTTGCTTTTGCCGTTAAGTCAATTCCGTATTTGTTTAATGAATCAAGATTTTCATCCGCACTTTTTGTTTCTATTTTTTTCTCACCCCTTATTGCTTCAAGTGTTTTTTTAAGTTCCATTAAATCTACAAATTTACCCAGTGTATCTTTAAATGAATCAATATTTGCAATAAGCCATGTGTCAACAGCTATATATTTATCCCCAAATCTTGTGGCAAGCGCTTCGGCATTTTGCAGACTTTGGATTAATTCTCTTCCTATTTTAATAGATTCTTTTGTAATGTTGTCTACCTTTGGAAGTCTGTCAACAGCGCTTTTTAATTCAAGTTCTATTGCAGTTTTATCCACCCCCATTTTATTAAATGCCTGGTTAAGTACTGTATTTGTATTTGTTACAAGCCCCCATACCACATGCAGCGGATGCACTTCAGGGTTTTTATTATGAAGCGCCAGACTTAGCCCGCTTTCAATTGATTCCATCATCTGATTTGTTAATTTTTCAAATAATTTTTCCATTATCTTCCTCCTTAAAGTTTTAGTTAATGTTATTATATCAAATTGAGTGTGTTTATGTCAAGTTTTTAATATTGCTTTTTATAAATTTTTTAATCTACTCACAACTCACTACTCACTATTTTCACTACTCACTATTTTCACAACTCACTATTTTCACTACTAACTATTTTATGCCATTGAAATTTATTTCCAATTATAATAGAATTTCATAAAAAAGGAAATTTTTAATGAAAAAATTAATCTTAGCCGTTTTTATGGTGGTTTCTTTATTTGCAGAAACCAAAGAAACTCGTCTCGCAGCTTACGAAAAATTTGTAAAAGTGGTAAATATTATAGAGGCATATTATGTGGATGAACTTAATACAACCACTATAATTAATAAAGCACTAAAAGGCCTTTTACCAAATCTTGACCCGCATTCGAGCTATCTTGACAAAAAGGCTTATCAGGAATTAAAAGTTCAGACAACAGGCGAATTCGGAGGCTTAGGAATTGTAATAGGCATAAAAAACGGTGTTTTAACAGTCATTTCACCAATTGATGACACCCCGGCATATAAAGCGGGACTAAAAGCCGGAGACATTATTTTAAAAATAAACGGCAAAGCAACACTTGATTTGACACTTGACGAAGATGTCAATTTATTAAGAGGAAAACCTGGTACAAAAGTAACTCTTACAGTCGTAAGAAAAGGAAAAACATTTGATGTAACAATTACAAGGGCAATTATTAAAATCAAATCGGTTAAAGCTTATGCTCTGCAAAATTATCCTTCCATCGAATATATAAGAATCAGCAGCTTTGATAAAAATATTGTAAGTTCTCTTAAAAAAATCCTTGTAAATCTTAAAAAATACCATAAAAAAGGTATTATAATTGATTTAAGAAACAATCCGGGCGGACTTTTGAACCAGGCTGTGGGCACGCTCGATTTATTTATCGACAAAGGCGTTTTAGTTTCACAAAAAGGAAGGGTTCCAAGTGAAAATCAGGTATTCTATGCACATTCAAGCGGAACATACAAAAACATTCCTATCGTTGTACTCGTTAACGGGGGAAGCGCAAGTGCAAGTGAAATAGTGAGCGGGGCACTGCAAGACAAAAAAAGAGCGGTAATAGTGGGAGAAACCACTTTTGGAAAAGGAAGCGTTCAGGCAATAATACCTGTAAATAAAAATGAAGCTGTAAGATTAACTGTTGCAAGATATTATTTGCCAAGCGGAAGAACAATTCAAGCAAAAGGTGTAACACCAGATATTATAGTTCATCCTGCGAAAATCGAAAAAGTTAATGAAAATGAAGATGCCTTAATAAAAGAATCCGAACTTAAAAATCATTTAAGAGCAGAACTAAATAAAACTAAACCTAAAAAAACAAAATATAATCAAAAAATTAAAAAAACAGACAATGATTTACAGCTTATTACAGGGGCAAATATTTTAAAAGCACTGATAATTGCGAATCAAAAATAAGGAGAATAAATGCAACTTTTATATGAAGGAAAAGCAAAAAGAATATACAAAGCGCAAAATCCGGATGAAGTAATATGTGAATTTAAAGACTCCCTGACAGCTTTTAACGGTGTAAAAGCGGCAAGCGAAAGTGGAAAAGGAGAATTAAACTGTGCCATTACCACACTGATTTTTGAAGCTTTACAAAAAAAAGGAATACCGACACATCTGATAAAACAGATAGACAACACTAAACTGCTTGTTAAAAAAGTCGATATAATTCCAATAGAAGTGGTACTCAGAAACATTGCGGCAGGAAGCCTGTCTAAAAGGCTTGGACTTAAAGAAGGTAAAAAACTACCTTTTACCATAATAGAATTTTATTATAAAAATGACGAATTAAACGATCCTTTAATAAATGACGACCATGCAATAATTTTAAATTTGGTAGATAATAGAAAAGAACTTGACATATTAAGAGAATACGGCAGAAAAATAAATGAATTCTTAACCGGATTTTTCGATAAAATCGGGCTTATTTTAGTTGATTTTAAAGTGGAATTCGGCAAAGACAAAAACGGAAATATTATTTTGGCTGATGAAATAACACCCGACAGCTGCAGATTATGGGATAAAAAAACAGGTAAAAAAATGGATAAAGATTTATTTAGATTCGATTTGGGAGATATTAAAGAGGCATACAGTGAAATATTGAAAAGATTAAAGGAAGCAAAATGAAAATTGAAGTGAACGTTCATTTAAAAAAAGGGGTACTTGACCCTCAGGGAAAAGCTGTAAAGCATGCTCTTGAAACGCTCGGCTTTAATAATGTGGAAGACGTAAGGGTCGGAAAACAGATTTTACTAAACATAAATACAGATAACAAAGAAAAAGCAATAGAGGATGCTAAAAAAATGGCAGACGAACTGCTTGCAAATCCTGTAATTGAAAATTATGAAATAGAGGTTAAATAATGTTAGTGGGGGTCGTTGTATTTCCGGGTACCAATTGTGACAGAGACACCAAATGGGCTTTTGAAAAAATAGGAGCTAAGGCTGAATTCATCTGGCATACCGATAAATTAAAAAATTATGATTTGGTAATACTCCCCGGGGGATTCAGCTATGGAGATTATTTAAGAAGCGGGGCAATTGCAAGATTTTCTCCAATAATGAATGATGTAACAGAGTATGCAAAAAAAGGCGGCTTTGTTCTTGGAATTTGTAACGGTTTTCAAATTTTATTAGAATCACATCTTCTCCCTGGTGCCATGACAAGAAATGAGAATTTGCATTTTATTTCCAAATTTCACCATTTAAAAATAATAAACAATGAAAATAAATTTTTACAAAATTTTGAAGCCGGAGATATTATAAATATTCCTATAGCACATGCGGAAGGCAATTATAAAGTGGATAGTGAGACTCTAAAAAAAATGTATGATAAAGGGCAGGTAATATTAAAATACTGTGATAAAGACGGAAAAGAATTAAATCCAAACGGAAGCGACGACTCCATAGCCGGTATATGTAACGAAAATAAAAACGTATTCGGGCTTATGCCCCATCCGGAAAGGGCAATGGAGAGCATTTTGGGAGGAAATGACGGTATAAAAATGCTTGAAGGATTCTTAAAATGAAAAAATTATTACTTTTTTTACTTATACCGGTTTTTATTTTAGCGTATAGAATTGATATTCAAAAATGGAATAAATTTTCCACATTTTACGGATTTTTAAAACAAAACAGCCTTCCATATTCAATTTATTATAATTTACCGGCCAAGCTTAAAAGATATGTAAGAAATATTGCCAAAAACGAAACAATTTTTATATTAAGGGAAAACAATAATTTTAAAGAAGCCCTAATTCCAATAAATTCACAAAAGCAGCTGCAAATCATAAAAAACAACAACAAATACTTTACCAAAATTATTCCTATAATTTACAATACAGAAGAAAAAGAAGTCAAGGTTACAATAAACAGTTATTTAAGTTATGATCTGTATAAAGCCACACATTTAAGCATTTTAACCAATAAAATAATTAATATTTTTAATGACAGGGTAAATTTTAGAACACTTCCAAAAGGAACGACAATTTCAATAATTTATGATGAAAAGAAAAGGTTTTCCGAAATCAGGAATGTAAAAATTGTTTTTGCACAGATTAAAAACAGATTTTACAGCGTTAACGCATTTTTAAATCCTATTGATAACAGATATTATGATGAAAAAGGAAGAAGTCTTAGGGGAATGTTTTTAAAAGCCCCTTTAAGATATACCAGAATTTCTTCACCTTTTGGAATGAGGTTTCATCCTATTTTACATAAATGGAGAATGCATGACGGTGTTGATTTTGTAAATAAAATAGGAACACCAATCCACTCTGTAGCCGACGGTAAAATAATTTACAAAGGATGGATCAGGGGATATGGCAGAAGCGTTGAAATAAGACATAAAAACGGATATATGACTTTGTATGCGCACCTTCACGGATGGCCAAGGGGAATATACGTAGGTAAATGGGTCAAACAGGGAACAGTTATAGGGTATCTTGGAAACAGCGGACTCTCAACCGGTCCCCATTTACATTTTGGCGTTATGCACAATGGAAAATGGGTTAACCCCTTAAAATTAAAAAACAATGTAAAAATCACCCTTTACGGAAAAAAGAGAAGAAGATTTTTTGCTTATATTAAACAGTTTACAAAAGAAAACAATATTAATATTGCTCTAAAATGAGAATAATCTTTTTTTTATTTTCTTTTTTATTTTTATATGCAGGCAATTTAATAATTACGTACCCCAATTTACAAAAATTTTATTATAAAAACCAAATTATTAATTTAAAGGCCAAACTCATCACTTCAAATATAAATGATTTGAATTTTTCTTTAAATAAAGGGGAAATAAATTACACAAAGCCTAATCCTTATGTTTATTTATTAAATTTAAGATATAAAAACGATGGAAACAATACATTATTTATTACATCTGGCGATTTTAACAAAAGCATAAATCTAAGTTCATTATATAAAACAAAAGTCGTTGAAAATATTCCAAAATTTTGTAATGTAATAGCACAAAATTTAAAGATAATAAATCCTATTTCTACCAATATAAACAATAAAATTTTATTATCATTTACTATTAAAACAAAAAATGCAAATTTAGAGGATTTTAAATTAACAAATGATGAAAATCTTACTATGATTAATAAAAACGAAGCCGCCTATTTTACCTATTTACCAAAAAACACCAAAAATTTTATTTTTTATTATTTTAATACCGATATTCAAAATTACAAAAAAATATCTATACCGATAATTTTAAAAGAAAAAACAATAAGTACACAAACAGACATTAATCCGGAAGAAAAAACGTTTTTTACCCCTGTAAACATTCTTATTTTAGTTATAATTGCATTTTTTATATTAATTTTCTTAATTTATCAAAAAATTTTATTATTGATAATTCCAATTATTTTATCAATTTACCTGATTATCTCCATTTTTCCAAAAGGAGAAAAGGTATTAAAAAAGGATTCCAAAGTCAGAATTTTACCGACACAAAATTCAACGGTTTTTTATTCGCCTTTAGTGGATACAAAAGTTGAAATTTTAAATATCAAAAAAAATTACACAAAAATAAAAATCGACGGTAAAACAGGATGGGTAAAAAATGAAAATCTTAAATAGTATTATCTCTTATTTAAAATTAATAAAAGCCGGTATCTACCTGTTAATTACAGGGGCTTTATGCGGAATTGATTCTAAAAATGAGCTTAAATACCGTAAAAAATGTTCTCACATTCTTACAAATATGATTGCAAAAGAAGTAATTATAGAAGGCGAAATTGACAAAAATGCCAATATATTTTTGGGAAATCATACTCACAATTTAGATATAGCATTATTTGAATCAGTAATTGATGAAAAAATAATATGGATTGCAAAAGCGGAACTTGGCAAAATACCTGTTATTAAATATATGCTTACAAAAACAGATATGATTTTAGTGGACAGAAGCAATAAAGCTTCCACAATCAAAATGATTAGGGAAATAAAAAACAGAATTAAAAGAAATCTTAAAATAGCGGCTTTTCCGGAAGGGACAAGAAATAAAAAAAACCCTAAAAAATTATTGCCTTTTAAAAAAGGCCTCAAAGGAGTGGTTGAAAAACTAAATTTAAAAGTTCAGCCATTTGTAATAATAAATTTATCGTTTGCTTTTAAAAAAAATCCCTTTAGGGTGAAAAAACAGACAATAAAAGTTATCTTTTTACCATCTTTTTATCCAAAAGACAATCCAAACTGGTATGAAGATATGAGAGAAAAAATGCAGGAAATATTAAATAAAAAAAATAATAAAATGTTGAATGATAAATGATAAATTTTAGATAATGAATATTGATGTTGAATTTTAAATTAAAGGAGAGTTATGAAAATTGACACAATGTTAGCTATTGGAATAGGAGGATTTATAGGTGCAATTTTAAGAGCCTATACCGCAGGACTTGTAAACAGCGCTTTTAAACATGATATCCCTTTCGGAACACTGAGCGTTAACTTAATAGGAAGTTTTTTACTCGGAATATTTATAGCATTAATTCAATACGGAGTCATACAAAACGCCCATTTGAAATCATTGCTTACCACAGGGATGATGGGAGCGTTTACAACCTTTTCAACATTTGCGGTTGAAAGTTTTTTTCTTATAAAAAACGGCCTTATTTTCGAATCACTTTCATATATTTTACTTAATGTTATCGGAAGTATAATGTTGGCAGCCGCAGGATTTAAAGGTATAGAAGCCATCCTTAGATGAAAAATTTTAAATATCTTCTAATTTTTTTATGGTTTTTCTTTTTCATTTATCTTTTTTTTCAGATAATTGAATATATCAAATACAAAAAATGGTTAAAAAAAATTGAAAAAAGCCCTCCTCCCAAAAAAATTTTGGATATCTTAAAATCTATTAAATATTATGAATTACTTCCTGAAAATCTAAAAAAAATTATAAATTTTAAAATTCAATGCTTTTTAAAAGAAAAAAAATTTTTCGGTATTTATATAGATATAACTGATGAAATAAAAACAAAAATTGCTTTTTATGCATGCTTGCCCACTGTAGCTTATAAATATTTCTGTTATCCAAATTTAAGTTATATTTTTGTATATCCCAATACAATCATTTTACACAAAAAAGAAATTGAAAATATCATCTCCAATGAAGAAATATTAATAGAAGGAGAAGCGACAAAAGACGCCGTAATAATAGTATGGAACAAAGCAAAAAAAGAAATTCAGAAATGTCACAGAAACGTAATAATACACGAATTCGCACATGAAATAGATTATAACAACGGAGCTATGGACGGAATACCTCCTTTGGAAGAAAGTAAAATAAAAGAATTTGCAAAAACAATGTTTAAAGAATATGAAAAATTTAAAGAAAACACCATTAAAGGAAGATTTTTGGGAAAATATCATATTCTTGACAAATATGCCACAACAAACAAAGCAGAATTTTTTGCAGTTATGAGTGAATATTTTTTTGTAAGACCGGCAATTTTAAAAAAACATTTTCCTGATATTTATAAAGAATTGAAAAATTTTTATAAAATAGACACGTATAAAATTTTAGGAGAAAATATTTTTTGCTGAAAAAAATGACTCTAATTAAATATAGATAATTAAAATAACTACAAAGATAAAAATAATTAGTTAATTATTTTAAATTATATTATTAATAAAATTTTTTACATTATACTTTAATATTAAATTTTAAGTGTCAGTCACTATTAAATACAATTTTACATTTTACATTATCCATTAAATAGTGGCGGAGCCGACGGGACTCGAACCCGCGACCTCCGGCGTGACAGGCCGGCATTCTAACCAGCTAAACTACGGCTCCGTATGATAAAATATATGGTGGTCGCTGCAGGGCTCGAACCTGCGACCCCCAGCTTGTAAGGCTGGTGCTCTCCCAACTGAGCTAAGCGACCCATGGCGTCCCCAACGGGAGTCGAACCCGTGTCGCCGCCGTGAAAGGGCGGTGTCCTAGACCTCTAGACGATGGGGACAATGGTGACCCGTGTTGGATTCGAACCAACGGCCCTCTGCTTAAAAGGCAGATGCTCTACCGACTGAGCTAACGGGTCAATTGCCTTTGTGGACTGAAATTATAAGAAAAATTATACTTTATGTCAATAGAATTTGGCTTATTTTTCATATTTTTATAAAATTATTTATTTATAATAGGGTTTTTAGGAATATTTAAAATATCATTTACACTGTCTTTGTGACACTTCGTACAGGTATTCAATTTTTGATGCTCCGGAATAGGCGTATGAATAAGTTTTTCCCTACTGTGACAGTCAAAACAGTCTGCCCCACATTTATCCATTCCTTTTTGAGGATGGTTTGGATGGCATTTTGTACAGCTTTTTAAAAAATGATGTTCTTTGTAATATCTGTTTTGGGGATTATTTTCCATTTTCTTTAATTTTGGATGACATTCTATACAATCACTGCTGCATGCAAATAAAACAGCTCCTATAAAAAGAATTAATTTCTTCATTTACACTCCTTGTAATCCTTTTTACAGGCTTCTTTTAAGCAGTATCTCGGTATTTTTCCGGTTAAAAAGTCCATTAAATTATCAAGACTTATCTGCATTATTCTAAAAAGAGCTTCTTTTGTATAATAAGCCATATGAGGGGTTGCAATAATATTTTCTTTTTTGCTCAAATTCCAATCTGGCAATACATCTGCGGCAATAATACCATCAAAAGTTTCATAAACTTCTTTTTCAATAATTTCGGCTCTTGCCGGATTTATAATTACACTGCCTTTAAATTTTGAAATATTGTTTTTATTAATCAAATTTTTTGTATTAGGAGTCAAAGGAAGGGCAATAAATAAAAAATCACTGTTTTCCAAAACTTCATCAAATGTGCAAAAATTAATACCAAACTTATCATATATCTCTTTTTTTGTTCTTGAAAAACCGAATATTTCAGCACAAAACCCTCTTGCTATTTTTGCAATTTGTAAACCAATAGTACCTAATCCTAAAATACCTATATTTTTACCCTCAATTTCCGTACCTTTTAAATCTTTATAATTCAAATTGCCGTTTTTCAGCCTGTTTATTGCAATATAAAGTTTTCTATTTGCTTCAAGCAACAGTCCGTAAGCAAATTCCCCTACGGCAGGACCGGCATATCCTCTTACATTACTTACTTTTATTCCCCTTTTATAACATTCAACCAAATCAATATGGTCATATCCTGTTGAGCGGGTTTGTATATATTTTAAATTAGGAAATTCATCCAAAATATTTTTATCAATTTTAGAATGGACAAAAACACTTATCACATCAAAATCATATCTTTTTGCCTCATTGACAGTTTCTTTGTAAAAAAACAGTTCCACATCAATCTTTTTTAAATTTTGCTTAAAAAACTCTTTTTCTTCTTCCTTTATTTCAAAAAAAGCTATTTTCATTTCCCATCCTTTTTGAACAGATATTCATATTATAACTCTAAAAATAATTAGTGTCAATAAAAAAATCACTTAAATAACTTGTAAGAATTTAATAAAAAAGAAGAAAATTAAGAAGAAGCTTCTTTTTTTGCAGCCTGTTTTTTTAATCTTTGCTGTTTTTTATAAACTGAAAGTTTTTCCCTTGATTCTTTAGCCCTGATTTCCAACTCTCCCCATTTTCTTTCCAGCTCTTTAGGATTATCTATTTCTTTTATAAAATATCCAAGCCCTTCTTCTTTATAAACTGCACGTCCTAAAGGAGGCATTCTTTTTTCAGACTGCATAAGAGCCTCATTTACTTTTGGACATACACTTACACAGGCCCCGCAGTAAATACATAAATAAGGATTATAATTGTATTGCTTTTTTCCGCTTTTAATATCTACCACTTCAAATTTAATTGCTCCGGGAGGACAGATATTTTCACATTTATCGCAAAAAATACAGTGCTCTTCATTGTAAATAATTAAACCTCTGTATCCTTTAGGTTCAGGGGAAGGCTCGAACGGATATTTTATTGTTTCTGGTTTTGAGACAAGGTTTTTCATTGATTCAATAAACATTTTTACCATTATTGCTCCTTTATCTTGCCGTACAGCTCATACAAGGATCAAAACTGAGCACAATTGCCTGGGCATCGGAATATTTGGCACCTAAAAACAGCTTTTTTAAAATCGGGATATTTGCATATGTAGGCACTCTTATTCTAACCCTGTCCATTACTTTTTTATTGCTGCCTTTTAAATAATAAAAACACTCACCCCTAGGTGCCTCAACCCTCACCACAGTTTCTCCGTTCGGTCTGCCTTTTACTTTGACTTTATATTCACCTTCAGGTAGGTTATCCAATATGTTTTCACACATTTCAATTGAATTTAAAACCTCATCAAACCTCACCATATTTCTGGCCCACACATCACCCTCTCTTCTTAACTGCATTTTATACCCGACTTCTTCAAAAGGAAGATAATCAAATTCAACCCTTGCATCGGTTTCAAGCCCGCTGGCCCTTGCAATAGGACCCGCAACATTATATTTGGCAGCCATTTCTTTGGAAATGACCCCTACCCCTTTTGTTTTAAGACCAAATGTATAATCGCTGTCGTTAAAATCCATTACTTTTAAAACATTTTCTTTTAATTTTTTTAGTTTTTTCTTTGCAAATTCAACTATTTCTAAATCAATATCCCTGCTGACGCCACCTATTACCTGATAATCGTACTGAACCCTGTTTCCGGTGATTCTCTCGAGAATATCCATAACATCTTCTCTTGCCCTAAATGTCTGCATAAAGAGATTTTCATAACCCACTACCTCGGCCACATGTCCGTTTGCAAGCATATGTGAATGAATTCTGTCGAGTTCAACTACAAGCATTCTTAAATAATCTATTCTTTTATTAACTTCCACATTCATCAACTTTTCCAATCCATGAACAACCGCCCCTGCATGGGTAATAGAACAAAGACCGCATACCCTTGCCGTAAGATAAGGTAATTGATTATATTCAAATTTTGTAATGGCGGCTTTTTCTATACCTCTGTGAACATATCCTATATGGGCTTCTACTTTCGTAATAATTTCATTTTGGGTTTCAAATAAAAAACTAATCGGCTCTGGCAAAGCTACATGTTGAGAACCAAAAGGAATTACTATTTTTCCCATGAGCTGTCCTTTCTAAGAGGTGCTTTAGGCGCATCAGGTGCAATAAATACACCCTTCGCCGCATTTTCCACATCAAGTCCGAATAAATCTGCAAGTTCCCATTCGCTAAGCCAGGCTGACGGAATAATATTTACAATACTTGGTATTTTTGCATCATAACTAACTTCCGGAATTCTGAAAATTTGAATAATATTTTTTTCTTTATATTTTGAAAAAAGCCAGTCGATTTGAAGTTTTCCGCCTAAATCTGTGGCATTTACGGTTATATAATGCCAGATATTTTCGTCATAAAAATTTTTAATCTCTTCTGTTACATTTTCAAGTGTAACTTCTTTTATTGTAATTTGTGGATTAATCGTCATTATTAACTCCTAATTTCTCATAAATTTCCCCATGATTTCTCATATATTCCTTTTCTTTTGATTTAGTCTGCCAGATTTCAATAGCTTCTGCAATTCCATCTATTAATGCCTCAACTCTCGGTGCGCATCCAGGAATCCATACATCAACGGGAATAATATTATCCACCCCGTTTTCAACATGGTAAAAATTTCTAAAAATTCCGCCTCCGTGCGCACATGCGCCCATCGCCACAACTACCTTGGGTTCTGGCATTTCAAGATACAGCCTTCTTAAAACATCTTTGCAGTTTTTTGTAACAGGACCTGTCACCAGTAAAATATCAGCCTGTTTAGGATTTCCTTTATTCAATGCACCAAATCTTTCAATATCATATTTTGGAGCAAGTGCCGCCAAAATTTCTATATCGCAACCATTACATCCGCCGGTATTGTAATGCAAAATCCACGGTGATTTTTTTCTGTATTTACCAAATAAACCCATAACTACCTCCATAAAGCGAGTAATATAATATTGAGTGCGGCAAGAGGAATTAAAACAACCCATGAAAATTTAACCATTTTTCTAAAATCAAGTCTTGCAGTGGAATTATCAAGTATATTTACAAATAAAAAAGCAAAAATAACCAAAATTGATCCTAAAATATAATTACTTCCTCCAAATAAAAATACAAAGAAAAAGACATAAATATATTCTATCCACTTACCTGTATATATTGCTTCGTAAAAAGGGCCACTATATTCTATTTCCGGACCCCCTATAATTTCCTGATGGGCTTCCGCAATATCAAACGGTGATTTTTGAAGCATCATAGGAATAATTAATAAAAATGATAGAAAAACAAGAGGCAACTGATAAATAGGGGCTTGAGAATTTAAAATATCTTTAAAATTAAAACTTCCGCTTACTAAATAAAAAGCCACCACCATTAACACCATAAATGGCTCATAACTTATCATATGCATAAGCTCCCTTAACGCTCCCAATGCAGAATAAGAACTTCTTACACTGCTTGCACCTATTACGAGAGCCAAAACAGCCAAAACATGGAAAAATACAGCTATTAATAAATCATTTCCCAAAAACAATACAAATAAAGCAAACCATTCCGCCACAAAATACATTATTCCCATTAAAGCGTGAAGAGAATGTATCATCATAGGTCTTTTATCCATAAGTTTTGCAAAATCATAAAACGGCTGCATAAGCGGAGGCCCCATTCTTCCCTGTATTCTGGCTTTAACTTTCCTTTCAATTCCAAAAACAAATCCTCCGATAACAGGAGCCAAAATGGCAAATATTAACCAAATCATAACAAACCTCCTCCGAGAACTACAACTAAAATAAATAAAGCTATCGAAAATGCTATAAGAATATTTTCATATTTTTTAATACATTCAAAATTAAATGTACCTATATACTTTGGAAAAACTTCACCGCAGTTATAAGGATGAACTGTGTCTACCTTAAATTTAACAAGATAAGGCAGGGCGTGAATCAGTGTAAGTATTACCATAGCTCCTAAAATCTGCCAAAAATAAAGCGTGGAATTACCCACATATAAAGTTAAATGATCGGAAGTAACAGCGGCATACGCCCCTGTTATGCTGTTTGCCACGGGAACGACAAAATCGGCTATAAAAGGCGCAATAAAAAGTCCGAGGGCAAGAAGCCATAAATAATACCAAATTGATACAAAATTAAATCTTTTAGGAAGCGGAATAAATTTAATATTTGAAATTCCGTGAGTTTTTCTAACGCTGACTCCAAGAACTTTCATATATAATACGCTTAAAAAAGCACTTCCTGCACCTACATATAAAATCAATATCATATAACTCCCGTGACTTAAAAAATTACTTGCTTCCTCAATCATTAACCATTTACCTATAAAAGTACCAAACGGAACAAATGTCATATTTAAAAATCCGAAAAATAAAAACATAAGTGTAAGGGGGGCTTTTTCAATCAGTCTTTTCATCTGTTCTATATATTTTATCTGAAACGCTTTCTCAAGAATACCGGCTTCAATGAATAAAAATCCTTTTGCAAACGCATGAAAAATAATAAGAATGATACTTGCAACCACTGCAACCGGAGTACCTACTGCAGCTGAGAGCATCATAAGACCAAGCAGGGATATTGTTGAATAAGCAAGTATTCTCTTAAAATTATTCTGTGTCAGAGCAATTATCGCAGCCACCACAAAAACATATCCTGTGGCTATTATTAACAGTTTTGCCAAAAGTGTCCCTTTGATAATGGGAGAAATTCTTAAAATTAAAAAAGGGGCGATTTTTACCATTGTAGCGGAATGAAGTATTGCACTTACAGGAGTTGGCGCCACCATTGCACCGAGAAGCCATTTATGAAACGGCATCTGGGCACCTTTGACAAGCGCACTGAGAGACAAGAATCCAAGACCCGCCAAAGAGACAGATGCAGGATGATTTAACAAATCACTAAAATGATAAATTCCGTTTACATGAATAAAAATCATCAAAGAAATTAAAATGGCAACCCCCCCTATTTGGTTCATCCATAAAGCCAAAACAGCATTATTAGTGGCTTCCTCATCTTTTCTGAAACCTATTAAAATAAATGAAGCAAGGGTGGTTGTTTCAAACAGGGCAAAAAACCATTCAATATTATTAACGCTTACAGCAAAATTCATAACACCCAAAAACCATATTATAATAGCCACAAATCTGTGTTTTTCTTTTTCGTCATATTCCATATATTTTGTGGCATATATAGCAATAGGAACACCGACCAAAGCAACAATAAAATAAAATAATTTTGTTAAATTATCCACAAAAATATCAGGAGTGTCTGAATAGTTTTTCATTAATAATACAATTATTAAAAAAAGAATTTGAATTATTGCCAAAGATGTTACCAAAAAAGATTTTTTAATAATCCCCTGGTATAAAAAATATCCCAAAAGTCCGAAATCATATACACCGATAAGATAATCCAGGAATTCGGGGGTTGAAATCAGAGGATATGAATGGTTGATATAAGCAAGAAATGCAAATATAATAAGCATAGGTAATGTCAGAAATGTTAAAAAATTTGTTACTTTGTCATTTTTGGCATAAAAAATAAAAAACGCCAGAATCCAGGGAGTAACTATATTAAAAAAGACTATCCAACCCATTATAGCTCCTTGAAATTAAATTAAAATAAATTATATCTAAATGAATACTCATTTACAAGAAATATAAAAAAATTTTATATTTTATATTTCCTTTTGTAACGGCTAAGCATACTTATATTTCCTTTTAATCCCCCCTGATGAATATATAAAATATTGTTTAAATTATAATATTCAACACTCTCCCATCCTATCGGGTCGTATAACAAATCAAATTCAATCCCCGCATTTTTAAGCTCATTCCATATTTCAAATAAGTTTTTATAAAGTTTTCCAAAATGGTATTTTTTCCTCGGAGATAAAATTGTAGGTATTTTTCCTCCTCCCAGCATACAAAACTGTTTTTTTAAATATTTTTCATCTCCGACACACGGCAGAGTTAAAACTTCTACATCCAGATGCTTTGCCAAAAAATATGCCGTGGTTCCTGTACCGCTTGGCAAAAAAACTCTTAAATTATTTTTTTTTACGTATTCGTTTATTTCATCAGCCAGTATTTTAATACCCTCTTCGCTTTCCCTGATTCTTCCGCCCTCTTCTATAATCAACGTGTTTTTATCTTTTAAATTCAAAACGTATTCTCTTAACGCATCACCCCTTAAATTTATTTCAATTATTTTTGCGTCGTTTTTCAGACTTTCCAAATAGTTTCCTTCAGGATTTTGCTTTAAATATGTTGGAATATGATTTGTAAAATAGATAAATTCCCAGCCTTTGATTTTGCATAAACGGCTAAGAGAGGCAAAAGCGTTTGACTGATTAGAACCGAAAGATATTACCCTTTTAATTTCAGGAAACTCATTTTTATAAAAATAATAAAATTTTCTTGCCTTATTACCTTCAAACGGCCTAAGTAAATCGTCCCTTTTTATATGAAAAAATTTACCTCTAAATTCAAAAGGGGTAATTGGAGAGTTTCGCATAAAATATCCTTTTTGATACAATTTTACAAAAAGATGAATATGAAACCAAGAATAGCTATATTTGGAAGCAATGGATATATTGGTAAAAAATTAACAAGAGCTTTGTATAACCTTGATTATCAGTTAGTTCTTTTTTCAAGAAACAAAAGAAATTTAGAATATATAAACCACTCCCCTGTATTTAACGAATATAAACCAAATATCTGCATTGTAGAACAGATTATTTCGGCATCTTATTACAAAGAACTGGTTGAAAATTTAAAAGGCGTTGATATTGCCTATTATTTAATCCACTCTTTGAGTGAGACAAAACAGGATTACAGAAAAAAAGATAATGATTTAGCTTCAATTGTTGCATGTGCGGCAAAAGAAGCAGGTGTAAAACAGATTATATATCTCGGGGGCTTCGGAGAAAGAGACAATCCAAACACTTCAAAACATCTAATTTCAAGACAGGATACCGGTGATTTTTTAAGAAAATATCACCCAAACGTTACGGAAATCAGAGCCGGAATTATTGTAGGGGCGGGGTCTATGAGTTTTGAGCTTATAAGAAGCGCTGCCGAAATTTTACCGGTAATTCCATATTTTAAAAACGAAGGAAAATGTCAAATTACATTTGCGGATGACGTAATTGAGGCTTTAATAAAAGTTTTGGATAATTCCAAGTATTACAATAAAATAATAGAGGTTGCTTCGGATGAAATTTTATCCTATTCACAAATGGTAAAAAGATACGCCAAAGAGATTTTAAATAAAAATATAAAAACAATAAAACTTCCTACATTCTTAGAAGACAAACTGCTTAAAAATTTTGAATTAATTTCATTTATTCTCTCAAGAATAAGCGGAATTGAAAAGCATTTTATAAAACCCCTGGTTGAAAGTCTCTATTCAAATGCTTTGGTAAAAGAAAAATCTGATATTATATCAAATCCTACCGACTTTTCTTCTGCAATAAGACTTGCAAGTGAAAGAAGAAACAAAGGCGAGCTTGAATGTATGTGGAACACCCCTTATGAATATTCGGTATTCAACATATTCAAAATGAAACAGTTTTCAACCGCACTTAAAAACCATAAACTTCTAACAGAAGTTGTAAGCAATATAATTTCTAAAGAAAAAGTTGAAAAAGTCTTTTATAATTTAAAAAGCCTCAGTTACAAAAACTGCGGATATTTTTCTCCCCAGTGGATGTGGAAAGTTAGGGCTTTTATTGACAGACTTCTTGGCGGAAGGGGTCTTGGTGTCAGAATGATAAAACCTGAGAGGTTAAAAGTAGGTGATAAATTTGATTTTTGGGTTGTAACTGCATTAAAAGACACTCCAAACCATAAACTGATAAGATTTAAATCAACAATGAAAATGCCGGGAGTCGGATGGCTTCAAGGGGAAATAAAAAAAACAGATAAAAGGTATTATAATTTTTCTCTTACGGCTTATTTCCTGCCGAGAAGCATTTATTCATATATTTACTGGTATTTTTTCTTCTTTGTGCATAAATACATATTTGATGAAATGTATAAAAATATAGTGGAGAAAGATTGTAAAGGCTTAAATAGCCCTTAAATCTTTATAAGCTTTAATTACCCTTTCTTTCATACTTTTTTCGCCTTCTCTTAGCCATTTTCTAGGGTCATAATATTTTTTATTCGGTTTATCTTCACCTTCAGGATTACCCACTTGAGACTGCAGATAATCATGATATTTTTCAATATATCCTTTTATACCACTCCAGAATGCCCATTGGGTATCTGTATCTATATTCATTTTAACAACACCGTAATCAATGGCTTCGTGAATTTTAGAAAGCTCACTTCCACTTCCTCCGTGAAACACAAACCTGATTGGTTTATCTGCATCAAGATTAAATTTTTCTTTTACATATTTCTGAGAATTTTTAAGAATAACCGGCTCTAACTTAACATGACCAGGTTTATAAACCCCGTGAACATTTCCAAAACTTGCCGCAATTGTAAACAGGTTACTTACTTCACTTAATTCTTTATAAGCATAGGCAACATCTTCAGGCTGAGTGTAGAGTCTGGAATTTTCAATTCCGCTATTATCAACCCCGTCTTCTTCCCCGCCTGTCACACCGAGCTCAATTTCAAGCATAATATCAAGTGCACTTAATTTTTTTAGATATTCTTTAGATGTTGCAACATTTTCTTCAAGTGGTTCTTCGCTAAGATCTAGCATATGAGAACTAAAAAGCGCTCTTCCGTATTTTTCTTTATGTTTAGCATTTGCTTCTATTAGTCCGTCAATCCAAGGAAGAAGCTTTCTTGCAGCGTGGTCTGTATGTAAAATTACTCTGATTCCATAAGCTTCTGCAAGAGTGTGAATATGTTTTGCACCTGCTATTGCTCCAAGCACTGCGGCTTTTTGCCCTTCGTTATCAAGCCCTTTACCTGCAAAAAAATGCGCACCGCCGTTACTGAACTGAATAATTACAGGCATATTGACGTCTTTTGCCGCTTCCATTACCGCATTAACAGAATTTGTCCCTACAACATTAATAGCTGGAAGTGCAAAACCTTTATCCTTGCATATATCAAGCAATTTTGCAGCTTCGCTTCCACTTAAAACACCAGGTTTAAATTCACTAAACATAATCCCTCCTTTATTTTTGTGGAATTGAATATTTAACTTTATAACTTGCTTTTAATTTTTGAAGTTCTTTTTGAAGTTTAACTCTTTTTAAATAGCCGATTATTTGGGCTTTAACGTTATCAAAAGGAATATAAGCATTATTATTTTTATCTTCCACTAAAATCACATGCCATCCAAATCTTGTATGAACCGGTTTTAAAGTGATTTGACCTGGTTTCATATTCTTTACAGCTTCGGCAAAAGGAGCAACCATCTGTTTTGGATTAAACCATCCAAGCTCACCACCGTTTACTTTGGTAGGCCCGGTTGAGTATTTTTTGGCTAAGCTGGCAAATTTTTCTTCAAGAGCTTTTCCTTTTAGTCCTTTTAGCTCATTTATAAGTTTCTCTGCTGTTTTTTCATCTTTTACCAAAATATGTCTTGCTTTAACTTTTGGTGTCGTTTTAAAATAAATATCTTTATTTTTTTCATAAAAATTTTTAGCTTCCGAATCACTTATTTTTATAGCATCCAATTTACTTTTTAGCCAGAATTCTATTGCCATTTTCTTTTCAAGTGCTTTAAACTGAGGCAGTTTCTCAACTTTTTTAGCTTTAGGATATAATTCAAGAGTCTCAATATACTGATTAACAAACTGTTTAACATGCTGAGCCGGAAGGTCTTGAAGCCTTATTCTTTTATCCCCTGTAATTCCCTGCAAATAAATGTTTATATCTTTTACTGTTATTTTCTTACCGTTAAGAGTTGCCAATACGGTTGAATCTTTAAGACCTTTGATTGGAGCTCCTTGAAGTCCTGCACCCATCATACCTTTACCCTGCATTCCAGGAAATGCCATTAATGCACCTGCAACCAAACCAATACTAATTAATTTTTTCATAATAAATTCTCCTTAATTTTTTATTTAATATTTAACATTTATAATTATTATACTATCTTATGCCATATTGTGTATAACATCCTGCACATCATCAAGTTCTTCCAAAGCATCAATAAGATTTTCCACTTTTTCGGCTGTTTCGTCATCTACATCGCTTTCATTTGTTGCAACAAGTTGGACATTACTTTCAAGTATTTCAATTCCGTCTATTTCATTTACTGCCTCCAAAACAGCGTTAAAATCTTCAGGAGCAGTTTCTATAACTAAAATATCTTCCATTTCTTTAATATCTTCTGCCCCTGATTCGATTGCCTTTTCCATAACTTCATCATCCCTGTCACTTCTGTTAACCACAATTACACCTTTTTTTTCAAACATCCATGCAACGCTTCCGCTGGTTCCAAGCGTTCCTCCGGCTTTTTTAAAAGCATGTCTGATTGCAGCCACGGTTCTGTTTTTATTATCTGTAAGACATTCAACCATAATGGCCACACCGCCCGGTCCGTAACCTTCATAAGTAACTTCGCTTAAAGTTACTCCGTCAAGATTACCTGTGGCTTTGTCAATAGCCCTTTGAATATTGCTCATAGGCATAGCGTCCGCCCTCGCCCTGTCTATCGCCAGTCTTAAAGCGGGATTATGCTCAGGATTACCTCCTCCGCTTCTTGCCGCTGTCATAATCGCTCTTACGTGTTTAGTAAAAATTTTGCTTTTTTTAGCATCTTCTTTTGCTTTAACATGTTTTACTTTTGACCATTTGTTATGTCCAGCCATTATACTCCTTTACTAAAATATTTGTTATTATACTATAAAAAAAAGGGATTATATGGTACTGAGAACACCTGAAGAGCTTGAAGAGATAAAAAAAAGATTTTTAAAAAAATATAAAGGAAGCAAAACAGAGCTTGTTTATCATAACGATTACGAGCTGCTGGTTGACATTATCCTTTCCGCACAATGTACAGATAAAAGAGTCAACATGATAACACCCGCTTTATTTAAAAAATACCCCGATATAAAAAGCCTTGCCGATGCCAAACTTGAAGACGTAAAAGAAATAATAAAATCCTGCTCGTTTTTTAATAACAAAGCCAAAAATTTAATAGCAATGGCAAAAAAAGTAAAAGAAGAATACGGAGGGGTTATTCCGCATGACCACTCCAAATTGATAAAACTACCGGGAGTCGGAAACAAAACGGCAAATGTTTTTTTAATAGAACTTGACAATGAAAACAGAATGGCGGTGGATACCCATGTTTTCAGAGTTGTACACAGGTTAGGAATTACAGATGCAAAAACGGTAAAAGAGACAGAAAAAGATTTAGTCGAAGCTTTTAAAACCGATTTAAACGAACTTCATCAGGCTTTTGTATTATTCGGAAGGTATTTATGCACGGCAAAAAACCCAAAATGTGAAAAATGTTTTGTAACAGATTTTTGTGTCAGTAAAGACAATTTTAAAGCAAGATGATTATTTTTGGGCACTGACTCAATAACGGAAAAGTAAAAATATGACAGCGTAGTGGAATTTAGCAAAAATTTTACGTTAAAAAAATTGCACCGAGCCCTTAGGGCCTGCGTAGCTGTTTGCAATTTTTAGCAAAATTTGAGCGGTGCGTTAGCAAAATGGAGCTCTGAGCTGTAATATTTTTATCTTTGTAGTTATTTTTAGCATTTAGTTAATGCCTATTTTTCAAAAACCAAAATCAGTTTTTCCGCCTCTTCGCTTCCGTAAAGCGAAATCGGAATTATATCTTTTAATTTTAAATTTGTATTTTTTTCCAAATCTTCCACACAGTAATAATATTGGGTTATATAATTTTGTTCTTTTTTATAACAGTTTTCTTTTTTCTCAAAAAATGTAATTTCTGTAATTAATTTATTTTTTTCAAATTCAGAATATAAAACACCGAATTTATCATCACTTTCAGCTTTTAAAGTACCGACAGCCAAATCCTCCATGGCGTAAAATGTATTGACATCAAAAATGAAATATTTTTCTATTTTTTTTTCGACACATTCAAAAAATCTTTTTAATTCATCTTCTTTTAAATAATTGACAACATCAAAAACGGCTGAAGCTGAATGATAAGTTTTATCTAATTTACAGATATCAACCGCCTCACACTCACACCCTTTTTTTACCGCCTTTTTAACCTGGGCTTTACTTAAATCAATTCCTTTTGCATTAATGCCGTTTTCTTTGGCCAATAAGCAAAAATCCCCTCCCCCGCATCCTATATCCAAAATTTCATTTATTCCGAGATCTTTAAAAATATCAATAAATTTATTCCACAAAATCAGTGCCGCTTCTTTATCTAAAAACAGCTCTTCAACTTTGGAATAAAGTTCAAGCGCCATATATTTCCTTTACTCTTTCAACCAAATCCAAAATCTCTTTTTTCTTTTCGATAAAAGAATTTTTATTGGCAATAAGTCTTGCGGATGAATGCATTATAATTTCTTTTTCCTCCATTCCGTTTTCTCTTAAAGTCCCACCGGTTTGGACAATATCGACTATTACATCACTAAGACCCACCAAAGGGGCAAGCTCGATTGAGCCGTTAAGTTTAATAATTTTTGCGGGAATTCCTTTTTGGTTAAAATAATTTCTTGCAATATTTACAAGTTTACTTGCCACAATAATTTGTGTTTTATTTTTATAACTCTCATCCCCTTTTATTCCGGCAACTGAAACCCTACATTTTCCAAGCCCCAAATCAAAAAGTTCCAATACATCCGAATCTAATTCTGTTATTACATCAAAACCGACCACTCCTATATCAGCGGCCTGTTTTTCAACATATGTTGCAACATCCCAGTTTCTTACATTCATAAATTTAAATCCGCTTTTTTCAAAAACTAATTTTCTGTTTTCAAATTCAAATTTTTCATTAAAAATTTTTTCAAAAATATCCAAAACTTCCTCGGCAATTCTGCCTTTTGGCAATGCTATTTTCATTTATTACCTTTATTTTTCATTTTTCTTTTCCATTTTCAATTATTACTTTTTTCATTCCTCTAAAAACCAAATCCTTAATATAAATTCCGTTTATGAATTCGGATAAATATTTACCGTCTCCTCCTGTTAAATAAACCGGGTTTATATTATATTTTTCCACAATGCATTTAATACTTCCCACACTCCCGCACCATAAGGCTTCTTCGGTGGAAGAAGGAAAATTCGCAGGTTTTATCAAATTTTTATTTAACTTATCTGAAATTGTAACAAAAGCTTTTTTATATGCAAAAATTCCCGGAAAAATCACTCCCCCCAAGTGTCTGCCATTTTTCATAAAATCAACTGTTACAGCACTTCCGGCATCTATTACAGTTCCGGTTTTAACTGTTTTACACGCCATTATCCTGTCAATTCCCAGATTTTTATAATCAGTGTCAAATTTTACATAATTTTTTAGATTTACGGCTTTTGGATTTAAATTTAAAAATTCTTTTTCTTTTGTCTCATTTACACTTATATAATAGATTTTACCATCAAATTTTTTAGACTCTTTTAAATCATATATTTTCCCATTTTCCCATATGTGATAATGCGTGTTTCCAATATCTACTAAAACTAATTTATCATTTTTCATTTTCCATTTTCCATTATTCATTTCACAACTCACAACTCACTACTCACTATTAATTATTTTCCACTCTTCCATTCTTTCTTTTACTTTAGAACAAATCGGAGAATGTAAAATTAAAATCTTTTTTTTATATCTAAAATTAATTTCCGGCAAAAATTTTATTAACTCTTCATAATCTTTATTTAAAAACCTGCTTTTTTTCATTATTTCAAAAATTACACAATAATCATTTTTTATATTGACCCCGAAATAAGCATTAATTTTTTTTCTTGTATTTAAATTTAATTTTTCAAGTTTCTTACAAAGAATACCATTTTTTCTCAAAATATCCACAATGTTTTTCATTCACAACTCAATTTATTCAATTTCTTCCAACGGATGATATTTTAACACTGTATCTTTAAGATTTTCTTTTTGAATATGTGTGTATATCTGGGTGGTATTAAGAGAGGCGTGACCGAGCAGTTCCTGAACAACCCTTAAATCGGCCCCGCCCAACACAAGCGCTGTAGCAAATGAATGTCTGAGTACATGAGGAGATACATTCAGATATTTTTTGGTAATGTTAAATGCTGAAATTCTGCTAAGTTTTTCACAGTTTTTATTTACAAAAACAAATTCATTTACGCAGGGTCTTTTATGTAAATATTCATTTATTGCATTTAAAGCAACATCCGCTATTGGCACTATTCTTTGTTTTTCACCTTTTGCCATTTCAACTTTTACCCAGCCGCCTTCTATGTCACCTGTTTTTATATTTAAAGCTTCGCTTATTCTAAGCCCAGTGGCGTATAAAAACAAAATCAAAGCCCTGTCTCTGAGTTCAAACCATGAAGATTTGGAATTTATATGAGATATCGAATTTAAAATTTCTTCTTTATTCAAAAATTTAGGCAGGGTTTTTGGGAGTTTGGCCTGTTTTATTTTAAATTTTTCATCAACAAAATTTCTTTTATAGGCAAAATCAAAAAAAGAGTTAATAGAACTTAATTTTCTGTTTAAACTTCTTTTATTTTCAATTTCAGATAAAAATCTAATTACATCGCCGCTTTCAGCCTCAATAATTGGCTTTTTAATAAACTCTTCAAACTGCATTAAATCTCTTTTATAAGCATCATAGGTGTTTTTACTTACACCTTTATTTATCAAAAGATATTCCAAAAAAGCTTCAAGATATCTACTCAATAAAAAACACCTTGTTTTTATTATAAATCTTACAATTTTGAATTTTTAAAGGAGAATCTGTATCAAAATCACCTTCATACACTTTATAATTTAAATTTTCATCTATTTCGATTAAATAATCTTCATGCTCAACCGTATATATTTTATTCCTACATACGCTTGGAAGTGAAAAAGAAGCGTAAGGCAGTTTAATCTCTTTTATTTTTTTAAGATTTAAATCCAATTTTACTATTCTGCCGTCTATTGTAAAAACATATAGATAATTTCCCAAATTTATTACATATTTTATATCGTCGTTGTAATGAATTAAAAAATTTGGATTAAATAAAGTTAAATTATGAGGGGTAGCCATAAATAGTTTGTCATTTACTATTTTAAGATAAATTACATTATCGTTAATATTTTTTTGTGAAACAATCAAGTTTCTAATAAAACGTTTTTTAGTCAAATCCACAACAGCCACATTTCCGCTGAGAAGCGGGAACAAAACCAAATCATTATAAAAAATCGGACTTGCATGTATGTATCTAGCTTCAATCATTCCATCATCAGAATTTTTAAATACAAGAGCCTTTTTATACAAATCATAAATACCATATTCGTTATCTTCAAACACTACCGCTATTAGAGCGCCTTTTTTAGTGGCTGAATATATAAGCTGAGGCATTTTAATTACTCTTTTTTGAGAAATTATTAACAGTTTATCCCCGTTTACGGCCAAATCGTCGTTTATTTTTACAAAACGTCCCAAACTTTTATTATTTTCATCAAAATATTCTTTTTTTTCTTTAAAAAAACCTTTTGTTTTTACAAACGTTAAATGTTTATATGTGTATTCGGCTAATTTTTTATCCTGGGTATTTATATTTAAATTTTTATTATATACTTTTTCGGGTTCAAAATGTTTTGTTGAACAGCCTGCAAAAATTAACGCCGCTAACAGTAAATATTTTTTCATTTTATTATCCCGTAATGTAAAAGATATTTTGCAATATCAGCAAATTTTGAATTTGGTTTGATATCATTGCTTATTTCAAGCGCTCTTTTTCTGTTTCCCTTTGCTATATATGCCCTGATTAAAGCAACCCTTACGGCATCTTTTAAAACTTTATAATCCGGATTTAGCAAATAATTCTCCAAAGTTTTAATATCCCCTTTTTGCATGGCCATTTTATATGCAGCAAATTCTTTAAGTTCCGGAGTTGAAATTTTATTAAGATTTTTACTTTCCCTTAAAAGATAAAGTTCATAGAGTTTTTTATTTTCCTTCAATGTTTCAAGTGCTTTTTTATTATTAGGATTAACAATAAGTTCATCAAAAGCATTGTTTGTTTTAATAAGCTCCTGGGTCTTGATATAACTGTAAGAAGCCTGCCAGATTACATAAACAATTAAAATTACCGCAGCAATAATTAAATGTTTTTTATATTTGTTTATAAATTTTTCAAGTTTAAAAACCTGAACCAATAACTGCTCGTCCTGTTTTAACTGCTCTTTTATTTCCATTATTTACCTTTTTTATGAAATTTTAACAAATATTCGTCTATTTGCTTTAAAATATTTTGGTTTAATTCCAAATTCATTTGAATAACTTTCAGATTAAGACCGAATTGTTTCAATTTTACATAATCTTTTTTTGTAGTAACTATTTTTTTATCTTTAAACTCGTTTATATCTTTTTTCTTAAAACAGTAATGGTCGGGAAAAAATTTGTATTCTTTTACATCAGCATATTTTAAAAGTCTTTTTGGATTTGATATAGCTGAAATTAGAACATCTCCGTTCACTTTTTCAACATTTCTTTTAAAATCGATATTTTCTTTTAAAATAATATCCGCAAATTTAAGTGCAACTCTTGGATATCTGTATCCTCCTGCCGGCAGAACAAAAGGATTTTTTAATTTTTTATCTATTACAATATTTAATTTTTCAAAAGGTTTGTCAAATCCGTCATCCAGAATTACAACTTCGGCCCCTATTTTTTTGGCTTTTTCAATCGCCTTTTTCCTCTCTTCACTCACTATAACGGCGGCTTTTGTGGAAGTGGCTATTTCCATTGCCTCATCTCCGCTAATTTCAACAGGAACAAGTATTTCATTAAAATCTTTAACTATAACCAATCCGCTTGAGAGTCTTTTATATCCCCTTAAAATCACAGCGACTTTTTTTTCTTTCAAATAATTTGCTATTGCTATCGTTATCGGGGTTTTTCCGCTGCCTCCCACAATTATATTACCCACCGAAATAACAGGTATACCCATATCTGTATATTTTCTGGGAAATTTAAAATGCGCTATTATCATACAAAAAAATGAAATTGGTAAAAGAGAAACGATTACCGGCCAATGATACCATTTTGGTTCATAATACATTTCTTCAAAAAAAGTAAAAATCCTCATATTTTTAATAAAATCCATATTTCTTTATTTTCTTTTAATTTAAAAGTATTTGGAAAAATAGATAAATAATATTTGGTTAAATTAATATTTTGCATATCAGGATATAAGGCTAAATATCTTACACTAACATAATCTTTAATTTTTTTACCTAATTCAATAGCATAATAAATTAATATTTCAGATATTTTTTTATTACTTAATTTCTTTATTTTTTTACCTCTATAAGATTTTGCCACAAAAATATAATCAATACTTATAACAGGTGAATTAGCTACCCTATCAAATGTTAAACCTATTAAACCTACTTTTTTATTTTCAATTTCTAACACATAAATTGTACTTTTATTTTTATTAGTATCATTAATTAGTTTTTTTAAAAACTCATATTCCCTATTATTAAAAATTTCATCTTTAAAAAAACTTATAAAAGATTTATTTATTTTTTGATATTTAATAAATTTAATTACCATTTATTGTTTTTATATTAAATTTTTTTAGAATTTTATTTTCAAAAGCTGGAGTTTTTTCCCAATATTTTTCTAATAATTCTTCATTTTTTTTAGATAATTTTTTAGGAAGAGAAACCCTTTTTATTTTGCCATTTTCCAATTTATATGCCATTTTTAACCTTTTTTACAAATTATAACATAAATTTATAATCTGACATCTCTTTCATATAAAAAATCATGGCCCACAGTTCTTGATTTAAGTTTTGCAATAATAGGCATTTTTCTTTTAAACTGGTTTTTATAAATTTTATTTATTACAAATTCCACCAAATCTTTGTCAAATTTTTCCAAAAGCTCTTCTTTCGTAGCCCTGTTATCCACAAACTCCATTAAAACGGGGTCAATTTCAGCATATGAATACCCAAGTTCTTTTTCGTCGCTCTGGCCTTTCCACAAATCCGCACTCGGAGGTTTATTTATAATAGCTTCAGGTACGCCTAAATATTTTGCAAACTCAAAAATTTCCGTTTTATACAAATCCCCTATCGGGTTAAGTGCACTAGCCAAATCTCCGTACAATGTTCCATAACCCAGCATTATTTCGCTTTTGTTGCTTGTACCGATTACTAATGCTTTAAGTTCGGCACTTTTGTCATATAAAACAGCCATTCTCATTCTTGCAGAAAAATTTCCAAGTCTTATTTTATCATTTATAGGATAAGCATCAAGAAGTGGAGCAATAGATATTATTTCATATTCTATATCAAATTTTTTACATAATGTTTTTGCATCTTCTATACTTGAAGGGGAAGAAAACTGGCTTGGAAGCATAAAAGCTTTGAAATTATTACCTAACGCTTTTTTTGCAAGCACCGCCGCCACTGCCGAATCAATCCCGCCGCTAATGCCGCAGATTCCTTTTTTCAGTCCTGTTTTCGTTATTTCTTCATAAATAAATTTAACTAAGAATTTTTCAATCAATTTCCATTTACTGTTTTCCATTTTACATTCTCCATTCTCACTACTCACCACCCCGCCGCTTTGCAAGCGGCCGGGCAGATTTTTCACTATTCACCATTTTCACCATTTATTTAGCTTTCAATATAATTTTTAAGAAGTTTACCAATATTTGGATGGCGCAGTTTTTTAATAGCGCTGCTTTCAATCTGCCTTACCCTTTCACGGGTTACATTAAGCGCTTTTCCAATTTCTTCAAGCGTTCTTTCACTTTTATCGGGCATAAGACCGAACCTCATTTTTATAACTTCCCTTTCCCTGTCATTAAGCTGAGAAAGAATTTCATCAATATGTTTCCTCAAATCTTCATGAACCACTTCTTCATAAGGGTTAATAAAGGTTTTGTCTTCTATAAAATCTCCGAACTTTCCGTCTTCTTCTTCTCCCACAGGAGCTTCAAGGGAAATCGGTTCTTTTGAAATTTTTAGAATCTGTTTTACCTTTTCTATCGGCATTTTCATATCTTTAGAAATAATTTCAAGGGTAGGCTCTTTTCCGTTTTCCTGGACATGTTTTCTGATTATTTTATTAATTTGATTGATGTTTTCTATCATATGGATAGGAATTCTCACAGTTCTGGCCTGATCGGCAATGGCACGTGAAATTGCCTGCCTTATCCACCAGGTTGCATATGTCGAAAATTTATACCCTTTTTCAAATTCAAATTTATCAATGGCTTTCATAAGCCCTATATTTCCTTCCTGGATTAAATCAAGAAAAGGAAGCCCTCTGTTGGTATATTTTTTAGCAATACTGACAACTAATCTTAAATTAGCCCTGGCCATTTTTTCTTTTGCTTCTATGGCAATTTTTTTACCTCTTTTTAACTGTTCAAGTATTACTTCAAGTTTTTCAGGTTCCATTCCGAACGTATTGTCGCTTGCCTTTTTCGCTTCTACTAATTTTTTTATATCCATATAAATATTAACCATTGTGTGTTCCGGAACCATAGCCGCAATATCCTCTTTGCTAAGAGAAGTGATTTTACTTAATATTTCCCTATGGAGTTTTCTCAGCTGCTCGTTAAAAAGAGGAAGTCTGTATTCTTTTTTCTTAAGTTCTTTTTCAAAATCTTTATCGCCTTTTAAGGCAGTTTCAACAGTTTTTACTATTTCATTAATAAGTTTGGAAGTATATCCAAGTTCGTTTAATGCGAGTTTTACTTTTTTCTTTTTAAACGTAAGCGTCAAAATTTTATGAAGCCTTTCAAGCTCATCCATATTGGTGGCGTTTATTACCTGGTCGTATTCGTCTAAAACTTTTTCCCACTCTTTTTTTGCTTTTTCCAGATTTTTAAAAAGTTCGTTTATTCTTTTTTCCCTGATGGATATTTTTTTATTTCTTTTTCCCTCTTTTGTATCTTCATCTTCAACCTCTTCTTCGTCAACAAAATTTTTAAAAAGTTCTTTTACCCTTCTTTCCCTGTTAAGTAAAGGCTCTTTATATTTTAACACCAAATCAATCAAAAAAGGGATTGAACATATCGCATCAAGAATTATCTCTTCCCCGAGCTGGATTCTTCTGAAAATTTCCACTTCTTCATCTTTGTCAAGAAGCGGAATATGACCCATTTCTCTCAGATACATCCTGACGGGAGAATCGGAACGGCTCCATTCGAGAAGCTCTTTATCTTTTAAGATATCCTCCGCCAGCTCTTCTTTTTTTCTTTCTCTCTCTTCTTCATTTTTTACAACATCTTCAAGATTTTTAAGTTTGGCAACTTCTGCAGCGGTCATTAATTTAATATTGTTTTCTTTCGTTTTTGTCAGAATTTCTTTAGTTTGAGATTTTGTAGGAGTTTTTGGTAAAATACTGACTATCTTTTCATAAGTAATAATGCCTTTTTTGTTTTCTTTAAATAACTTTTCAAGCTCTTTAGGTAATGCCATTAATTTTCTCCTTGAATAATAATCTGTAATTATATAATATTTGAACGGAACGCTATTTGCTTTCATTATACAAAAAAAAGGTTAATCAATGATTAACGGTTATTACGGCACAACCGGCGGTATGGTTACACAATTTAATCGTCTTAATGTAATATCAAACAATCTGGCAAATGTAAATACTGCTGGTTTTAAACAAGACGATATTATAATCGGCGATTATGAAAGAATATTTAATGAAAAAAGGGACAATCTTCCCCTTGAAAATAATACAAAAGAAGCGGCAAAATTTTTAAACAGGGCGCTTAATAAAGTTCCTGTTGTTGTGGAAAAATATATCAAATTCAATATAGGCAATCTTCAAAAGACGGGAAATCCTCTTGATTTGGCTCTCAAAGAAAAAAATGCTTTTTTTTCAGTAAATACGCCTGATAGGGAAAAACTGACCCGTGCCGGAAATTTTTCTATTGATAATAACGGCTATTTAGTTACAAAAGACGGATTTAAAGTATTAAACAATAAAAATAAGCCTATACAGCTTAATACATCATATCCGATTAAAATAGGCCAAAACGGCAATATTTACCAAAACAAACAGTTAATCGCAACATTAAAAATAGTAAAAATTGATAATTTAAACACACTCAAAAAAATAGGAAACAATTTATTCGATTTTATCCCTGATACTGCAATAATAGATTCCAAAAACAGTGTTTTACAGGGATTTTTGGAAAAATCAAATGTAAATCCGGTTAAAGAAATGACAGATTTAATTGATACAAATAGAATGGTTGAAAGCTATCAAAAAGTAATGACAACATTTATGGACGACCTTAACCGTGATGCTATTGAAAAACTTGCAAATGTCAGAGCATAAGAATAGTGAGTTGTGAATAGTGAGTAGTGAGTTGTGAGTAGTGAAAATGGAATGATTTTTGCTTTTTAATAAAAAACTTTAAGGAATTAATATGCTAAGAAGTCTTTATTCGGCAGCTACTGGGATGTTGGCGCAACAAACACAAATAGATGTTGTTTCAAACAATATTTCAAATGTTAATACAATAGGATATAAAAAACAACGGGCCGAATTTGCAGATCTGTTTTATCAGACAATGGAATACGCGGGCACCGCAACTTCAACCGACACCCAGTCACCAACCGGAATAAGTGTAGGCCTTGGGGTCAGACCTACAGCCATCAGTAAGATTTTTACACAGGGAAATTTTAAAGAAACAGGAAATAATCTGGATTTGGCAATCCAGGGAGACGGTTTTTTCCAAATTCAACTGCCTGACGGAAGAATTGCATATACAAGAGACGGAGCTTTTAAACTCGACAAAGACGGAAATATCGTAACAAGCGACGGATATAAATTAATTCCCGGTATTACACTGCCGGCCGACACCGTTCAGGTTTCTGTGGGGACAGACGGAACAGTAAGCATACTCGAAGCGGGACAGACGCAAATGCAGCAAATCGGACAAATACAACTTGCAAAATTTATAAATCCTGCAGGTCTTCATTCGCTGGGAAGCAATTTATATATAAACACCTCTGCTTCAGGAGACCCTATTGTTACAACTCCCGGGGAGGACGGCACGGGTGAGATTAGACAAGGATTTTTGGAAATGAGCAATGTCCAGCTGGTCGATGAAATGACAGATTTAATTACAGGGCAGAGAGCTTATGACGCCGCAAGTAAAGCAATCGTCACAAGTGATGAAATGCTCCAGACTGTAAATAATCTCAAACGTTAATTTTTTAAATAATTTTTTCTCCCGCCGTCACAACGGCTGAGAGCCCGAATTTACTTCTTAATTTATAAACCGCCCTGTTTAATTTTTCCATTTTTTTATCTTCTTCATAATCAAACAAATTGCTTGTTTTTTTAAATTTTCCGACACTTAGGACAATAGAAACAATATAATCTTCTTTATTATCGGCCGTATAAAAAAGAGTAGTCATAATTTCCTTTAGCAAAAGTTCATTAAAAATCCTTTCAATATTCATATGGGCTTTTTGGGGCTTTGAATATTTATATTTTATTTTTAAATAATAAAAAGTAGGATTTAATTTGCTTTTTGTTATTAAAAACGAAAGATACCTGCATAAAATTTCTACCCGTCTTACAATTTCATTTCTGTCATAAACAGGATCAAACCTTCTTGAAATCCCGATACTTTTTCTTTTTTCTCTTTCTTTTACTTCCTCATTATCCGTTCCACATACTCTGTTATATAAAACAACCCCGTTTTTTCCCCACGAATAAAAATATTCTTTATTATTTTTTACATCACCTAAAGTTATAATTCCTTTTTCTTTCAGTCTTTTTTCTATTTTTTTGCCGATTCCCGGAAATTTTTCTATTGGAATATTTTTAATAAATTCATCAATGCTTTTTACTGTTTTTATACCATAGGGTTTTGCATAATTTGTAGCGAGCTTTGCAATCCATTTGCTTTTAGCAGCACCTATGGAAATCGGAAGTTTAAATTTTTCATAAACTTCTTTTTGAAGACTTTTTAAAAATTTTTCTAAATTATCCTCATCAACCCATCCTTCCAAATCTCCAAAAAATTCATCAATACTGTACTGCTCAACAACCGGGATTTTTCTTTTTAAAAAAAGTTTGAGTTTATATGAAAGCAGATGATAAAGTTTATAATTCGGCAATATAACTTCTAAATCAGGATAAATATTTAAAGCTTCCATTAAGGTCATACCTGTTTTTATACCAAATTTTCTTGCTTCATAACTTGCAGTAACCACAATTCCCCTGATTTTTCCGTTTTCTAAAAAATAGCTTTTATCAGGTTTTTTTTCGCTTACTATAATTTCTGATGTAAAAGCACCTTTATTTAAATTATAAACATTTGCTTTTTCACTGAAAATTTCTTTGTCATTTCTTTTTACTACAACGCAGGGTTTATTCAATAAAGTTGAATCAACACTTCTGTGGGCCGATACAAAAAAAGCGTCTAAATCAAGGTGAATTTTCATCTTTAATCCTTTAATTTATTTACAAAATATTAACATTTTGATAAAATATACTTCAATAAATTAACAAATTGTTAAGGACTGAAATGGATTTTGAAAAAATAATAGAAAAAATTAAAGATATAATTTCAAATGAAGTGGGAGAGAGAAAAGTTTTAAATAAAGATGTGGCAAAGGCTCTTGGCATTACACCTGAAAATTTATCCATACTTAAAAAAAGAAATAAAATCCCTTTTAAAGAAATAGCCCTTTTTTGTGCTAAAAGAAAAATTTCAATAAACTGGCTTTTGTTTGACCAGAGCATCGATTCAATAGCTACTGAAACTGAAAAATTCTCCCAAATCAGGTATTTTAAAGATATAAACGCAAGTGCGGGCGGCGGTGCAATAAACTTTAATGAAAATTATGAAATTTTATATATTGACAAAAAAATATTAAATAAAAATTTAGATGCAATAAACGTAATCGGTGATTCAATGGAGCCTACTTTAAAAGACGGAAACATAATATTTATAGACAGAAACGACAAAAACATCATAAACGGGGGAATTTTCGTAATTTCCACAAATGCCGGAGTTTTTGTAAAAAGAATAAATTTAAAAAGCACAGGGGAAATTGAAATAATTTCAGATAATAAAATCTATCCAAAAGAAATAGTTAGCCCAAATGAAATAAATATAATAGGAAAAGTGATAGGAAAATTAGAGATTTAAAAACCCGCTTGCTTTTTGAATCATTGGGATAAAATCTTTTTTTTCATATATTTTTGCCCCCATTCGTTGAAGATGGGCACTTGGGACCTGGCAGTCAATAAATTCAATTCCGTTATCTTTTAAAACATTACAAAAATAGATTAAAGCTAACTTACTTGCATCGGGTTTTATATGAAACATACTCTCACCGCTGAAATATTTGTTTATTGCAACTCCATAAAACCCGCCTACAAGTTCCCCCTCATAATAACTCTCAACTGAAAGGGCAAATCCGAGTTCGTGTAATTTGGTATAAGCTTCTATAAATGGATCATTTATCCAGGTTCCGCTTTGCTTTCTTTTTACATTTGCACAATTTCTGATTACATCCTCAAATTTTGAATTTATTTTAAATTCCCATTTTGAGCTCCTGAGTTTTTGAGCTAATTTTTTAGTAATTTTTACCTCATCGACTTTTAAAATAAGCCTTTTATTTAATACATACCAGTGAAAAAGCCCGTCTTCATCCTGATACCATGGGAAAAAACCTCTTGAATAACCTTCAAGCAGTCTTTTGGGGTGTAAATCATAACTTGCCCCTACAAATCCTTCATCAAATTTTTCATAGGGGGAAGGAAAAGTGAAATCATCAAGAAGATATAAAGGAGGACATTTCCTAACTTTAATCATATATTTTTAACCTTTATCATTTTTTACACTACTCACAATTTATAATTTATAATTCACAATTCACAATTCACAATTCACTATTTTTTAAATTTTAAACTGAATTTATCTTTTATATAATCAAATCTTGCCACTCCTCCACTTTTAAGCTCACCAAATAAAATCTCTTCGCTCAAAGGCTCTACTATATTTTCCTCAATCACCCTTGCAAGAGGCCTTGCCCCCATTTTAGGGGAATATCCTTTTTTAGCAAGTGCGGCTTTAGCCCTTTTTGTAAGAGTTAATTTTACTTTTTTGGCATTTAATTTATCCTGAAGCTCATTAATAAACTTATCTACCACCATTAATACATTTTCTTTGCTTAAAGGTTTAAATCTCACTATGGCATCAAGTCTGTTTAAAAATTCAGGCGCAAAAAATCTGTTCACAGCCTCTTCTTTAAATTCACTGAATTCCTGCATAAATCCAAGATTATTTCCCTCACCAACACCCAAATTGCTTGTCATTATCAAAACAACATTTCTAAAATCAGCTTTTCTGCCATCATTATCGCTCAAAGTCGCATTATCCATAACCTGCAAAAGAATCTGCACTATATCAGGATGCGCTTTTTCTATTTCATCCAAAAGTAATACACTGTGAGGGTGTTTTCTTATGGTTTCTGTAAGTATTCCTCCTTTTTCATAACCTACATATCCGGGAGGTGAACCGATTAGTTTTGCAACTGAATGTTGTTCCTGATATTCGCTCATATCAAATCTTATAAAATTAATACCGAGTATATTTGCAAGCTGTTTTGCAACTTCTGTTTTACCAACACCTGTAGGTCCTACAAACAGAAAGCTTCCTATCGGTTTATCTTCACGGGTTAATCCTGCTTTTTTCCTTTTAATTACCTTAACAAGCTCTTTTATAGCCGTCTCTTGTCCGAAAACTTTTGATTTTAAACTGTTTTCGAGATTTTTAAGTTTTTCTATTTCATTACTCGTTGCACTCTCTTTTGGAATATTGGCGATACTGGCGATTATTGTTTCGATATCGTTTTTTGTAATTAATTTTTTGCCTTTTAATTTATATTTTGCACCGGCTTCATCTATTAAATCTATTGCACTGTCGGGCAGATATTTTTCTCTTAAATATTTTTTAGCTAAAATTGCTGCACTTTTTATTGCTTCTTTTGAATATCTGACTTTATGAAACTCCTCATATCTTGATTTTAAACCTTCAAGTATTTTTATTGTATCTTCAACAGACGGCTCTTTTATATCTATCTTTTGAAATCTTCTGTTTAAGGCTCTATCTTTTTCAAAATGGTTTTTAAATTCTTCGTAAGTAGTAGCCCCAATGCATCTTATTTCACCTCTTGCAAGTGCCGGTTTAAGAAGATTTGCAACATCCATATTGCTGCCGCCAGCAGCACCCGCACCTACAATCATATGTATTTCATCTATAAACAAAATAGGCTCTTTTTCTTTTTTAAGTTCGTTTAAAATAAGTTTCATTCTTTTTTCAAATTCACCTCTGTATTTGGTACCCGCTATCAAACTCCCCATATCGAGAGAATAAATTTTTTTATTTTTAAGCTCTTTTGGAACCTGGTTAAAAGCTATCTTTTTGGCGAGACCCTCAACAATTGCAGTTTTACCCACTCCGGGCTCTCCTACTAAAACAGGATTATTTTTTTTACGTCTAACCAAGATTTGCATAATCCTGTTTATTTCTTTTTCCCTGCCTATTACATCATCAAATTCTTTAGCTTCTTTTACAAGTTCGGTTGTGAATTCCCCCAATACTTTCGGCTCATTCTTTTCCTCTTTTGTTTCTGTTACATATTCGACTATTTCGACTCTTTCTATTCCAAATTCTTTTAAAAGCTGATTTGCATAACTTGTTTCATCTTCAAGAAGTGCAATAAAAAAGTCGATTTCATCGGCAACGGTTTTTTTAATTCCCTGAATATGTTTTATCATTCTTTCGGTTGCTTTGTGAAAAGAAAGGGTTTCTGTAGGCGTTACAACCACAGGGGCTTTTTCAATATATCTGTCAAGATAATAATCAAGCCCCCTTCTTATATAATCAACATCAACCCCGACATCTTCAAGTAAATTTCTTATGTTTTTATCTTTCAATAAAATATAAAAAGCATGGTCTATTGTTATATATTCGTTTTGTCTTCTTTTAGCTTCATTTATTATTTCGTTAAATATATTTTTTAAATTTTCAGTTATTTGCATTTATACCTCCTCTATTTTTGCCCTCAATGGATAGCCGGATGAACGCGCAAGGGTATGAACTTTATCTACTTTCATCTGGGCTATCTCATAAGGATAAATACCCACAACAGCACTGCCTTCCCTATCCACTTTGAGCGTAATGTTTATAGCTTCGTCTTCACTTTTATTAAAAACTGAACGTAATATTTCTATTACAAAATCAAAAGTTGTGTAATCGTCATTAAGCAATATTACTTTATAAAGTTTTGGGGTAATAATCTCCAAATCATCTTCTACCAAAACTTTAGTCGGCATTTTGCTCTCCTATCAATTTCCACATTTCATCTTCGGGAAGAAGGGTAACGCCAAGCTTTTTAGCTTTATCAAATTTGCTTCCCGCATCTTCCCCGTAAATTACATAATCTGTTCTTTTGCTTACACTGCTGCTTACATGTGCCCCAAGAGATTCAAGAAGTTCTTTTATCTCATCTCTCGGTTTTTTCATAGCTCCTGTTAAAACTACTGTTTTGCCAAGAAAAGGAGATTCTTTAATCTCTTTAGCTTCAGGGCTTTTAGGCTGAATTAATTCTATAAGCTCTTCAATTTTTTCTTTATTTACTTTTACATATTCTTCAATAGATTTTACCATCTCAGGCCCAAAACCCTCTATGTGCATAAATTCTAAAGGGTCGTGTTTATAAAAACCGACCCCGAATTTTTCGCAAATTTTTTTGCTTGCGACTTCTCCTATATGTTCAATTCCGAGAGCATTTACAAATCTCCAGCATTCAGTTCCTTTTGTTTTTTTAATTGCGTTTATCAAATTCTCGGCTTTTTTTCTTGCAAAACCGGGGAGCCTTTCAAGCTCTTCAACTTTAAGTTTATATAAATCCCTTATATCTTTTACAAGCCCTTTTTCATATAAAAGTTTTGCCACGCTTTCACCAAGACCCTCTATGTCCATACAGTTTTTACTCGCAAAATAAATTATAGTATTTACGACCCTTGCCGGGCAGGAAAGATTTTGACATTTAATCAGAGCCCCTTCATCAAGTACCTCGCTTCCGCATACGGGACAATGTGTGGGTCTACTTATTTTCTTTTCATTTCCGCTTCTTTTCCATGCCAAAACTTTAGTAATTTTAGGGATAACATCCCCGCTTCTGATTACTATTACATGATCACCTATTCTGATATCCATTCTTTCAATTTCATCAAAATTATGAAGAGTGGCCCTCTCTACTATAACCCCGCCTATTTCAACAGGTTCCAAAACGGCAACCGGAGTTAAAACGCCGGTTCTTCCCACCTGAATAACAACATCTTTTAAAATTGTCTCTTTTTCAACGGCAGGAAATTTATACGCGACCATCCATCTTGGATATTTTTGAGTATAACCTAATTTTTCAAGTAAATTAAGCTCATTCATCTTAACAACCATACCATCAAGCATTACAGGCAAATCATCCCTGATTTTAACAAATTCGTTATATTTTTTCTGAATGCATTCAATTTCGTCTTTTTTGCACTCCCCTCTTTTAGGGGGTTCCCTAAATCCGAGGGAATAAACAAAATCCATTAAATTTTTATATGTTTTAAATTTATCAAAAAACATTTTTTTATCTTTTTCATATCTGTCGTTTTCCACCTCCGTGGAATTTAATATTTCAACAGGATATCCCACACCCCAGGGTTGAAACAACAGATGTCTGCTTGCCGTAATTTTAGGGTCAAGCTGTCTTAGACTTCCTGCCGCCGCATTTCTCGGATTTGCAAAAGTGCTTTCGCCTTTTTTAACTCTCTCTTCATTTAATTTATCAAAATCTTCTTTTTTTATTAAAACTTCCCCCCGTATTTCAATAAGTCCTTTATAATTTATCTTTAAAGGTATGGAGTTTATAGTTTTTGCATTTAACGTGACATTCTCCCCGATATCACCGTCGCCCCTTGTTTCCGCTCTAACCAATTCCCCGTTATTATAAACCAGATTTAAACTGGCTCCGTCAAATTTTGGCTCTATGTATAAAGTATAATACTCATCAATTAATTTATTCACCCTGTTTAACCAGTCTTTAAATTCAGCTTCACTGAACACATCTTCCATAGACCACATTCTTGTTATATGTTTGGCCTTTTCAAATCCCTCAAGTACCACATCGCCTACTCTTTGTGTAGGAGAAGTCGGATCTATTTCATCAGGGTGCGCTTTTTCGTATTTTTCAACTTCATGGTATAATTTATCATATTCTTCATCTGTAACTAAAGGATTATCCAAAACATAATAATAATATGAATATTTTTTTAAAAGCTGGACAGCTTTTTTATATTCCTCATAATTTTTAATCATCCATCCTCTTTTTGTGTTTATTGTATCATATTTTGCATTATGTATACTGATTATATCAAAATTTATTTTAAATTTCAAGTTTCTTTAGTTTATATCACTAAACTTACAATATGCTATAATTTTTAAAAAAAAGGATTTCAATGAAAAAAATATTAGGATTTTTTTTAATCTTGATAATTTCAGGATGCACCCAGGAACAGCAAAATAAATTGGGACATTCCATTCAAAATTTTACAGGAGTAAACGGTGTTGTGGATATTTATTCCGGAGGCAGGGTTGTAATGAGATTTTTAAAAGTGGACAAACTTACAACTGCTCACGGGACTGATGACAACAAACCAAGACCTTACAGGTTCGGATACGGATATCTTGATAAAAATTTTAATTATAAAGTTGACCCCAACGAAAAGAAAAAACTCTATTTTGAAATAACAAATTACGAGACATATGTTTATTACGAAAACCCTGTTGATTAAAAAACTTAATCAATTTAATTTATTTACCCTTTTTTTATCTTTTAAAATAAATTTTGTCAGTTTTTTACAATATTTGCTGTAACAGACATTTAATTTCTCTTCTATTTTATGCCTGTTTTCAAACTGAAGTCTTAAATAATCCATTCCATCATACCTATAAAAAAGTATACCGCTGTAAAAAAATCCCTTTTTACTTGCAAATTCAACTATTTTTTCTACATAATGGGAATGAAGATTAATATCAAGATATATCATATCCGCTTTTATTTTTGCTTTTGAAAAAATAAAATTAAATTTTTTTTCAAAATTTTTAACCCGACTGTCTGCTCTGATAATTGCAATTTTTAATATTTTTTTTACTTTTAACTCAAGTTTCGGTTTTATTCTTTTAATTTTTGTTTTTGTAACGGTAATTTTTAATTTTTTGATTCTCTCAAGCATTATTTTTTTATAAATTTCGGGAAGATAATAATTTCTTTTTTCTTTTTTAAATAAAAGATAAGAAATCAAAACACCGCTTCTTTTTTCAAATTTAAATTCTTTTTGAGATATCCAATGAGCAACTTCCCCAAAATGAAGTGCCGTTTCAACCATTCCGTGAGATAAATTCGCCTTTTGTGAGAAAGGATGAAACATAATGGCCTCGCCGTATATTGCATAAAGTTTAATATTTTTTGCTTTTTTAATCAAATAATCAAACATCTGATTCATAATACCTCTTCCTTTAAAATCAGGGTGAACTACGGCAATACCGATTTCCGCATTGTATTTGTCATTGAGTATTAAAGAAAACTGACCTACTATTTTTCCCTGATATTCGGCAATTATAGGGATTAATCTTTTTTCATTGTATGCTTTTATCCACATATTGGCATCATAAAAATCTTTTCTATAATAAGTGTCTGCGTAATTTTTTCTAATTAATTCAACTATCCCGTTTGCATCTTCTTTTTTAAAATCCCTTATATTGACAAAAAGTTTTTCCTGTTTTACAAATAAAGGTGAAAATATATTACTAACTCTCATTTTTAAATTCTTTCACTAAATTTGCCATAACCTTCGCCCCTAACGGCAATGAATCTTCGTCTATATCAAATTTTGGATGATGTTGCGGAACACATCCTATATTTTTTTCCCTACTGCAGCATCCGAGTCTGAAAAATGCTCCCTTAACAATTTTTAAATAATTGGCAAAATCTTCCCCTCCCATTACCGGCTGTTTCAAATCAAACGGTTTTGCACCTGTTTCTTTTGCAGATTTTATGACAATATTTACCATTTTATCATCGTTTATAAGTTCGGGATTTCCAAAAAAGTAGTGAAACTTATAATCAGCCCCCATCGCAAAACAGATTCCCTTAATCGCATCTTCCATCATCTTTTTTATGGAATTTCTAACTTTATCGTTAAGGGTTCTAACCGTTCCGGTCATTTTTACATAATCACATATCACATTCGGAGCTTTTCCGCCCTCAACCGTACCCATGGAGATAACAGCAGGATGGAGAGGGTCAATTCTTCTTGAAATAATATGGTTTATTGAATTGATAGCAAGTGCACCCGTTAAAAGCGCATCAACCCCTTCATGAGGTCTTGCCCCATGTGAGCTTTTTCCAAAAATTTCAATCTCAAATGTATCGGCACTTGCCATCATTTCCCCATATTTATAACCAATTTCTCCTGTATTTAAATATGGATACATATGAAGCCCAAATATTGCCTTTACATTTTCCAATGCCCCATCTCGTATCAAATCTTCACTGCCTCCCTCGGTGTCTTCTTCGCTGTGCTGAAATATTCCTCTTATATTTATAGGAAGTTTATCTTTATGTCTGTTTAATGCAATAAGTAATCCTGCCAAAACCGCAGTATGCCCGTCATGCCCGCATGCATGCATAATCCCGTCTTTTCTTGATTTATAAGGAACATCATTTGCTTCTTGTATAGGAAGAGCGTCCATATCCGCCCTGAATGCCAAAAAAGGCCTGTTTTCATCGACAACAATATCACAAACCATCCCATAATAGTCTTTAAAAGTTTTACATTTAATTCCTTCACTTTCTAAAATACCTTTAATATAATCTCTTGTCGGTTTTTCTTTGTGTGATAAATCGGGATACATATGAAGGTGACGTCTGATGTCGATTATTTTCTTTTTTAGAGAGTCAATTTCTTTTAATATTTCTTTCACACTCTCTCCTTTTAATACTGGTTTAATATATTATAACACATATTTAATAAATCTTTATATAAGTTTTATCTAAAAATTTTTAATCATTTGATTTAGTTTATTTTTTACACAAAATTTGCTATTATTAAAACAAAAAGGGAAAAAGTGGATGTAACAGAACTATTTAAAAAACTGCTTGAGTTTAAATCCATAACTCCGAATGACGCGGGAGCAATAGAGTTTATAAAAAATTATTTAAATGATTTTGAAGTAATTGAGAATGAAAAAGAGGGAGTTAAAAATCTTTTTTTATATAAAAAATTCACAGAGGGGGACCATCTATGTTTTGCAGGGCATATTGACGTAGTGCCTCCGGGTGATGGTTGGAATACAGACCCGTTTACTCCAACTGAAAAAGACGGCTATATTTTTGCAAGAGGGGCACAGGATATGAAAAGCGGTGTTGCGGCTTTTCTTTGGGCGCTTAAAAATGCCAAAAATTTTAATGGTATATTAAGCACACTAATTACAAGCGATGAAGAAGGCGATGCCATCTGGGGCACGAAATATATGCTTGAAATATTAAAAGAAAAAAATATGCTGCCGGACTTCGCAATAGTGGCAGAGCCAACCTGTGAAAAAGAATTCGGCGATGCTATAAAAATAGGAAGAAGGGGAAGTATTAACGGGGTTTTAAAAAAAATAGGGCTTCAGGGGCATGCGGCTTATCCGGAAAAATCAGTTAATCCGATTCATAAAGTAGCACAGGTGCTTCATAAAATCGCCGGGGCCGATTTAGACAGCGGAGATAAATTTTTTGCTCCGAGTAAATTTGTTGTAACGGATATCAGAGCCGGTATGGAAGTTACAAATGTAACTCCGGGTGAGCTTAAAATGATGTTTAATGTAAGAAACAATACACATACCACAAAAAAAGACATTGAAAAATTTATTCACAAATATTTTAAAGATATGAATTACACCCTGGAACTCAAACAAAGCGCTGAACCTTTTATAACCGACCCTAATACAAAAGTTGTGAAAAATCTGGATAAATCCATTCAAAAAATTACAGGACTCACTCCAAAACACTCTACCGCAGGCGGAACAAGCGATGCAAGATTTTTTGCCAAAAATGGGGTAAAAACAGTAGAATTCGGAGTAAAAAACGATACAATCCATGCACCAAATGAAAGAACAAACAAAGATGAGGTGGTAAAACTATCACGTGTTTTTGAAAATGTGATCAAGGAATGGAATTGAGAAAAGTTTATGAACTTAAAAAGGGAATGTTAATTAAAACAGCAGAAAACGAAATTTTAGAATTCGATGAAATAAGGGGAGATAAAGCTGTTTTTTATAACGATTTCGGAATAGAGATCGAATATCCAGATTATCTGGATATAGATGAGATAGGAGAAATAATAGATTCAGACAGTCTGAAAAATCCGGATACACACTCCCCTACTCTTTTTTAAATTCGACATCCACAATATCTCCGAATTTTAAACCTTTTCCAACTAATTCTATTTTATAGCTCGTTACAAATTTTTCATCCGGCACATGCCAGATTTTAGTAATTTTAAAACTGCTTAATTTATTGTTAATATAAATTTTTTTAGTTTTTATCGAATGTATTTTATCAATAGGCACATAAATATAAAGTTTTTCCCTGCTTGTATCATACACTTTTGCCACCGCTCTTCCAGGCGTGAGATAATCACCCCTGTTTACATAAATTTCGTAGACATATCCGTTTGCTTTGATGTTTTTTTTATTAATTAAATCCTCTGTTTTTTTAAGATTTGCCATATCGCTGCTTAAGCTTAGTTTTAAATTGATAAGCTGATTATATGTGTTTATATAATCATAAAACTTTAAATCTTTTTCTATTTGGGATTTTGTTTTAAGATTTTTATATTTTAAATAAGTTTTTTCTTTTCTTTTCAAAGCTTCTTTGGTTTTTTCTATTTCATTTTTTAACAATTTAATTTGAGTTTTTAAATTGGTTTTATTAACTTTTTCCTGATAATCGTCCAATTTTACAATTGTTTTGTTATTTACATTTTCGGCTTCAAAATTTTTGTCTGCAAATATCACCTCCCCGCTTACACTTGCTTTTATATCAAATTCATCAAAAGGCAGAACTTTTGCATCATAAGCCAAAAGTATACTTGCTAAAAAAATAAGCAACTTTTTCATTTGTTTCCTTTTTTGTTTAATTAAATTCCATCCGCCATTGTTTCGTATTTTTCACTGTCACCTTCTATAAAAGCCTGTACAACCGGATTTTTTGAATTTTTAAATTCCTCTACATCGCCGAATTCAATAATCTCACCGTTAAAAAGCAACGCTATAAAATCGGCACTTTTAAAAGTTTCTTTTAAATCATGTGAAATAACAACACTGGTCATATTATGTTTTCTTGTAAGACTTTCTATCATTCTTGTAATTTTATCACTGATAATAGGGTCAAGCCCGCTTGTAGGTTCATCATAAAGAATATACTTAGGCTCCATTATAATTGCTCTTGCCGTAGCCGCTCTTTTTCTCATTCCCCCGCTTAGTTCGTGTGGATATAAATATGCAACCCTTTTTGCTTCAAGCCCAACCATTTCGAGTGTTTGAAATACCTTTTTTTCTATCTCTTTTTTGGATAATTTCGTGTGTTCAACCAAAGGAAAAGCCACATTGTCAAAAATATTCATACTGTCAAAAAGTGCACCTTCCTGGAAAGTAAAACCAACCTTTTTTCTTATTTCATACAGTGTTTTTATATTCGCTTTTGCCACATCCACTCCATCTACCAGTATTTTTCCTCCTGTTGGTTTAAGAAGCCCCACTATATGTTTGATAATGGTGGATTTTCCCTGACCGGACATTCCCAAAATATATGTAATTTTCCCTTCAACTATATCAAGGTTTATATCTTTTAATACCTCTTTTTTGCCAAATGTTTTTTTCAAATGACGAATCTCAATCATTTATATCCTTTAAAATTATTTAACATTTTATCAAAAATATGATATAATCAATTATAAAGGAGTGGGAAATGAAAGTTCAAAACCTAACACAAAACCATATAAACAATCATTTACAAAAAATTCAAAAAGATTTAGATAAAATATCCAATCCAAATGTAGAAGAAACAGTAAACAAATTTGTAAATGATGTATTCCAAAACGATATTGATTCCAATTTACAGGAAATTAATAATTATAATGAGGCGATTGGTTTTACACAAATTGCAAACGGGGCTTTAAATTCAATCAGGGATAATTTACAAGATATAAAAACACTTCAGGCTGCATCAAACAATGCCGCACTCAGTAATGATAATTTAAACACAATCAATTCCCAAATTCAAAAATATACCAAAAATATAAATAATACTTTAGAAAATACAACATATAATAATAAAAATGTTTTTGGAAGTTTTCAGTTTAACGAAATTAATATAAATACCTCCATGCCAAATTTTGATGTTGACAATCTCGATGAATTTGAAAAATCATTAAACAGTGCATTTTCAAGTATCGGAGCGGCCCAAAATGCTTTGAGAGATAAAGTCAATAATCTGTCACAAAATATAGTATCAGAATCTGCAGCTAAAGCTCAAAATGAACCGGATATGGCCAAAAAAGTTATGGATATGCAAAATGAAAAAATAAAATTAAATGCCTCTGTTTTAGCGCAGGTTCATCAAAACAGTCTAAATATAGAATATATTACATCTTTATTAAGAGATTAAAATTTTTCTTTTTTTACCGTTTAATGTTTTAACACACTTCTTTTTAATTACCCGGCCTTAATTATAAATACTTATATAAACAATAATTGATTAAAATATATGCAAAAAAATTTCTTTTATTTGTTATTGTTTTGTTATAATGATTTGAAAAAAATATTAAAAGGAGAAAAAAATTAAAAAAATACTTGCCCTGTTTGTACTTTTAGGAGTAATTTTTAGCGGTTTAAATGCTGATTTACTCCAGGATGTTCAAAAAAGAGGTGTATTAAAAGCAGGTGTAAAATATGACTTTCCACCGTTTGGTTATGTAAACGAAAAAGGTCAGGTTGTAGGTTTTGATATAGATTTGGTTAAATACATTGCAAAAAAACTCGGTGTGAAACCTGTATTTACACAGGTTACTTCAAAAACAAGAATTCCAATGGTTCAAAGCGGGAGCGTAGATATTGCAGCTGCCAGTATGACCCACAAAGTAAAAAGAGATTTACCGATAGATTTTACAATCAGTTATTATTTTGACGGTCAGTCAATTATGGTTAGAAAAGATTCCACAATTAAAAACTATCATGATTTAAGCGGTAAAAAAGTCGGAGTAATTCAGGGGGCTACAAGCGGAGACAATTTAAAAAGAGTAAATCCAAAAGTTAAACTTGTATATTTCCAGGAATATCCTCAGGCTGTTATGGCATTAAAAAGAGGAAAAATCGATGCAGTTTCAACAGATTATACATGGTGTGTAACCCAAGCTAAAAATTCACACGGTGCATTCAAAGTTGTAGGCGGAACATTTACTTTCGAACCTTACGGAATGGGAGTCAGAGAAAATGAATCAAACTTCAGAGATGCAGTAAATTTTGCAATACAAGATGCTGTAAGGGACGGAACTTATCAAAAACTTTATATAAAATGGTTCGGAACAAAACCAAACAGACTTCCTGAAGTTTGGCCTAAATAATTTCTCCCCTTTTCGGGGTAAAGGTAAATAATGGGTTATGAATTTGATTGGCATGTGTTAATTGAATATAAGCAGCTGCTGATAAATGGATTAATTACTACAATAAAACTTTCGGTTTTAGGAATAATTTTCAGCTTTATAATTGGTTCTATCGTAGGAATCGGAAGAGCCTCCAAAAGCTTTTGGCTGAGTCTTATTTCAAGTTATTATGTTGAAAGTTTCAGGAACATTCCGTTAATTGTACAAATGTTTTTCATATATTTTACTTTCACTCTTTCACAAATTTTTCCGTTTTTAAATACATGGGGGGATTTTTTACATATAGATGACGTGGATGCATTTTTTTCAGCCCTTTTAGCGCTTATTTTATACACAGGTGCTTATATTGCGGAAGTGGTAAAAGCGGGGATACGTTCCATTCCAAAAGGGCAGTTTGAAGCTGCAAGATCTCTCGGAATGAACAGATTTCAGGTAATGTGGTATGTAATATATCCTCAGGCTGTCAGAATTATCATTCCACCTCTTACAAGCCAGTTTTTAAATTTAATAAAAAACTCTTCTTTGGCCATGACAATAGGTGTGGCGGAGCTCACTTTTTCAACTCAACAAATAGATGCTGAAACTTTTAGAGGCTTTGAAGCGGCAACAGCAGTTACAATTCTTTATATTATTTTAACTCTGAGTACTTCGTTTATAATGAATCTCATAGAAATAAAATTTTCAAAAGGCGTAAAAAATGCTTAAAAACATAGAAAATTATTTCAAAACACATAAAATAGTATTTTGGATTTTCAATATTATTGTAATTGCTGCGCTGCTTAAAATTTTTCAAATGCTTGCATACCCTGAGACCCATTACGAAGAACTTTTTACAAAAGATAACTTAAGATTTCTGTTTTTTGGAAGACCGGGGGAAATAGGAGGACTTGCCTTAACTTTTATTTTGGCTGTTGTTTCAATAATTTTAAGCTTTATACTTGGTTCAATATTTGGAATCGCAAGATGGTCTAGTATTAAATTAATTAAAATACCATCGATTTTATATATTGAAATAGTAAGGGCAACCCCGTTGCTTATGGTGATATTCTGGGTGTTTTTTGCAATACCGGTATTTTCAATGAGCTTTTTTCACACTCAGGCACATATATCACCTACCGTTGCGGCGATAATTGCATTTACCATATTTACAAGTGCTTATGTTGCCGAAATAGTAAGGGCCGGTATAAATTCCATTCCGAAAGGTCAGTTTGAAGCTGCAAAATCTCTTGGTATGAATAATTTTCAGACATTTTTTTATATAATTCTGCCTCAGGCATACAGAAAAATGATACCGGCGTTTGTATCACAGTTTGTTGCACTTTTTAAAGATACGTCTCTTGCTTATACAATAGGCGTAATTGAATTTTTCAGGGCTGCAACAATTATCAATAACAGACTTTATATCAGTTTTGAAGTATTTTCTTTTGTAGCATTGGTATATTTCAGTATAGCATTCAGTATGAGTAAATTTTCTCATCATTTAGAAAAAAAAGTTGAAAAACAGCTTAACGCATAGGAGCATAGATGGATAATGACAAAATCATTCAGATGAAAGATATTGAAAAATATTATGGAAATTTCCACGCCCTAAAAGGTGTAAATTTCGATGTAAAAAAAGGAGAAGTTGTAGTGGTCTGCGGACCGAGCGGAAGCGGAAAATCTACACTTATAAGATGTATAAACAGACTCGAAGATATTGACAGCGGAAAAATAATTATTGACTCTAAAGATTTATATCACAAAAAAACAAATATAAACAAACTCCGTCAGGAAGTTGGAATGGTTTTTCAGCATTTTAATCTTTTTCCTCATTTGACAATACTCGAAAATATTACTTTGGCTCCGGTCAAAGTAAAAAAAATGCCAAAAAAAGAAGCCGAGAAGCTTGCTATGAGCCTGCTTGAGAGGGTTAAAATTCCTCATCAGGCAAACAAATACCCAAGTGAACTTAGCGGAGGTCAAAAACAGAGGGTTGCAATTGCCAGAACACTGGCAATGAAGCCTAAAATTATTCTTTTTGACGAACCGACAAGCGCACTGGACCCGGAAATGATAGGTGAAGTACTTGATGTTATGAAAGAACTTGCAAAAGAAAATTACACAATTGTGTGTGTAACACACGAAATGGGATTTGCAAGAGAAGTGGGTGACAGAATTGTATTTATGGATGCAGGCCAGATAGTAGAAGAAAATACGCCTGAAGAATTTTTCAACAACCCTCAAACAGACAGGGCAAAAAAATTCTTAAGTGAAATCTTACATCATTAAAAGGAGATAAAAATGAAAAAATTACTATTTACGGTTTTAGCTTTGGTATCAATGGTTTTTGCTGCCGATTTTAATCTTTGGCAAAAATCCACTTTAAATCAGGTTGTAAAAAAAGGAGTTCTCAGAGTTTGTTTAGAGCCCGGTTATGTTCCTTTTGAAATGAGAGACAAACACGGAAGAATAATCGGTTTTGATGTTGATGTTGCAAAAAAAATGACTAAAGATATGGGTGTAAAATTAAAACTTGTTCCAACTGCATGGGACGGCATTATTTCAGCACTTATTACCAATAAATGTGATATCATAATGTCAGGTATGACCATTACCCAAAAAAGAAACTTAAAAGTGGCATTTACAAATCCATACTTTTTAGTCGGTCAAACGCTTCTTGTAAATAAAAAACACATAGGTGTAAAAAGTTATAAAGATTTAGATAAAAAAGGTATGGTAATTACTACAAAACTCGGTGTTACAGGGGAAATTGCCGCAAGAAAACTCTTTAAACACGCCACAATCAAAACATTTGATTCAGAAAGTGCAGCTGTTCAGGAAGTTATAAACAACAGAGCAGATGCATTTATATACGATAAACCTTACAATGAATTATTTATGGCAGGTAAAGGAAAAGGGAAACTAATTTTTCTTAATCAGGATTTAACTTATGAACCTCTCGGATTTGCAATTAATCACGGTGATCCGGATTTTCTAAACTGGCTAAACAATTTCTTAAGACAAATCAAACATGACGGAACTTATGAAAAACTGTACAACAAATGGTTTAGACATACTGATTGGTTAAAAAGAGTTCAATGAAAAAGTCAATATTAAAAAAAAAAGAAACAGGCTTACTTTTAGCCTCTCTTTTTTATATATTGGTAGGATATTTTTTATATAACGCTGCAAGCAAAATAAATTATACATGGAAATGGGATATGATTCCCAAATATTTTGTATATAAGGCTAAAATTCCTCTTACATCTCCATGTGACGGAAAACTTCAGATAAAACAAAACAAAGCGATAATAATCTGCGAAAATAAAAAAATTTATCAGTTTGATATAAATGGTTATAAATTACAATTTAAAAATGGTGAATATTTATTTCAGGATGATGAATTTGCATATAAAGAAAAATTAAAACCGGGTCCTTTTATTTTAGGAATGTGGGTAACTGTTAAAATTTCAATTATTTCAATGCTTTTCGCTTTTTTAATCGGCCTTATAATAGCAATAATAAGGCTAAGCGGTATCCCGGCACTTGATTATATAGGAAGTTTTTATGTTACTGTTATCCGTGGAACTCCTCTTTTGGTGCAGCTGTTTATTTTTTATTTTATAGTGGCAACTATTTTTGCACTTCCGAGATTTTGGGCGGGTGTTATGAGTTTATCTATATTTTACGGGGCTTATATTGCAGAAATTCTAAGAGGTGCAATCCAGGCGGTAGATAAAGGGCAACACGAAGCTGCAATGTCACTCGGATTCACACCGATTCAGAAAATGTATCTGATTATTCTGCCGCAGGCCTTAAAAAAAGCGCTTCCCGCACTTATAGGTGAGCTTATTTCATTAATAAAAGACAGTTCACTTGTATCGGTTATATCCATTACAGACCTTACAAAAGTGGGAAGGGAAATAGTTGCAAACACATTCTCTCCATTCGAAGTATGGCTCACGGTAGCTGTTCTTTATTTGATGTTAACTTCAATATTGAGTTTTATAGGACATAAACTTGAAAAAAGAATGAAAGCGCAGGGCGGAATTTAGTGGATAGAATATTTAAAAAATATTCTGATTTTTTATTAATACTTACAGCCTTTTTCTGGGGCTCCACTTTTATTTTAATGAAAAAGGCAATAGAAGATTTACCAACGTTCTCTTTTCTTTTTGCAAGATTTTTTCTGGCTTTTTTATTAATGTTTTTAATTTTTTATAAAAAAATTACTTTAAAAAAAGAAGATATTCTTGCTGCTTGTATTCTGGGATTTTTAAATTTTATAGCTTATGCCACACAGACATATTCTCTTAATTTTGTACCCTCAAATATTGTCGCTTTTATTACTGCATTGTTTGTTGTATTTACCCCGATATTTTCTTTTCTTTTGTTTAAAAGAAACATTAAAATATATTCCATCATGGGAGTTATAATTGCTGTTATGGGACTTTATTTATTAACCCTCAGCGGAAAACTAATTTTTAATATTTATGAAATTTATCCACTTTTATGTGCAATGTTTTTTGGTTTACATGTAAGTGTAACAGATGTCTTTTCTAAAAAATACAATATTTATACACTTGTAACTTTTCAGTTTTTAGTTGTTGCAATTTTAAGCCTTTTGTTTGTACCGTTTGAATCTCACAATATAAAAATCTCATCTCTTGTTATTTTTGCGCTTTTTATTACTTCCTTTTTTGCAACGGTATTTGCTTTTTTCGTTCAAACTTATGCACAAAAATACACAACTCCAACAAAAACAGCTATTATATTCGCTTTAGAGCCAGTTACAGCTGCATTTTTTGGAATTATGTATGGAGAAAAATTAACCTTATTTCAAATATTAGGTGGTTTTTTAGTTATTTTTGCAACAATCATAAACGAAATAGGAGATAAAATTATTAAATTATTAAACGCTAAAAATTAACAAATTCTTGGGGCAATTTTTATTTCAAACAGATTTCTTTTTATATATAAATTACCACTCATCGGGTCATATTCAACCTCTTCAGGAATAAATTCATTTACTTCTTCTTCTAAATCAAAATAAATTTTCCTTTCAAAAAACCTCTCTATTGCAACTTTTGAATCAAAAAACTTTCTTTCATTACCGAAAACATATTCAATTAATGCGTCAAATTCTCTGTATTCATCGTATTCACGTATTTTTCCATGCCAGCTTTCAAGAAAATAATCCAGTGCTTCAATTCCCCTCATTTTAAACTCCTTAACAGAAATCAGCCAATAATCCAGCTTTTAACTGCTTATAAACTTCCTCTCCCGCAAATTTTTTAACTATTTCAAGACCAAAACACATAGCTGTTCCAGGGCCTTTACTTGTCAAAACATTTTTATCCTCTACAACTTTAGCATTACTTACATATCCTTCTTTTCTAATATTTCCTTCCCATCCGGGATACGCTGTGTATCTTTCTTTTAAAACTCCGGCGGTTTTAAGGGCATACGGACCTGCACATATAGCACCTACATATTTTCCTTTTTCATCCATCTCTTTTAAAAGTTTTTGAACACTCTCATCATTTGCTAAATTAATTGCACCAGGAAGTCCGCCCGGTAATACGATTAAATCCAGCTCATCTGCATTTATAAGTTCTATTTTTGTATCTGGAATTACCCTTATATTATGGGCTCCGTATATTACATCCCCGCCGACACCGGCAACAATTACATCAAGCCCCCCTCTTCTCATTACGTCAATAAGTGAGGTTGCTTCAATTTCTTCAAACCCGTTAGCCAAAGGAACACACACTTTTGCCATTATTGCCTCCTTTTTTTAAATATTTTACCAAAATCTATCTTAATATCACAAATATCAAACTTAAATACACCATCTCCCTCAAAAACTTTATCAAATTTTGAATTCTTTAACTTAAAAATTCTTACCTTCTCAAAATCTGGATAAACTAAAATATAATATTCAACTTTTTCTTTTTCATAAAGTTTAAATTTAATTTCCTCATCTTTATTTGCTGTTGAATCAGAAACAATTTCAACTACAATTTTTGGAGCTGTTTTTGGATATTTTTCTATTTCTTCGCAATAAATTGCAACATCCGGCCTTACAACTGTTTTTTCATTAATAATCCAGTCAAGCTCTGGATAACTATCACACTCGCACTCTTCTAATTCATTATTAAAATATTGAACTAATCTACTCATTAACAATTGATGCTTACTTACAGGACTTGGAGCCATGGCAAAAGGATATCCTTCAATTAATTCCCACTCACCTTTCCAGTTTTTATAATCAAAGTATGTATATGTCGGAGGATTAAAGCTCATATTAAGCCTTTTTTATATTATTATAACATATTTTTAATACTAACCCTTAAAAACGGATACTCATCAACTTTTTTGTAAATTATTCCAAACGTCCCTTTAAGTTCCGGAAGTTTTTTAATTTCTTTAACCTCTCCGTCAACCTCAACTTTAAAAGATTTAATTCTGTTTGCAATAATAAACTGATGTGAACATAAAAGTTCATTAGCCCTTATAACAAAATTGTCATCGCACGCATAAACCACACTGCCGTCAAAACTCGGCAATTCATCTATTTCTTCCAAACAACATTCAAACTCTTTTTGGGTTTCCACTATCTCAGCTAAAATAGGATCGCTGGGTTCAAAAAACTTAGGCAAATCTACCCCGCTAATTTCAAATTCGCCAAACTCTCTTAAAATAGTTAAAAATTTTTTTATATTTTCATATTTTGGATGCAATAAAACATCTCTGCCAACAATTATTTCACCTCTTTTAAGTTTTTCCAAATCATATTCATCAAAATTACTTTCACTCATCAAATATCCGTCATCCATATCGTCAAAATAATTTTTTACCCTTTCAGGTACTTTTTCATAAGTAAAATGTTTGGCAATCAAAGCAATTACAGCCTCTTCCGCCATCGGTTCGTAAGTTATTGAATCTTTATATTTTACCGGATGCAAAAAAATATCTGCATCTATTTTTTTTAAAGGCAGATTTCCTATTGAAATTTTTAATTTTTTATCCATTTTCCTCTCTCCTAATTTATACAGATTTTGAAAATACTTTTTGATTTTTCATTTTTTTAAAATATTCATCAAAAGGCAGCACTATATTTCTAATAAGCAAACTTCCTGTCCTGCTGACTTTTATTTTATTCTTGTCAATTTCAACAAGCCCCCCGTCCACAAATTCCTGCAGCTCATTTATTTCATTTTTAAATTTATCAAAAAAATTAATACCAAATTTTTCTTCAAATCTTTTTATATCAAAGCTGAAATTTGCCATCATTTCCATTATTATATATTTTCTGATTTTATCCTCTTTATTTAATATTACACCTCTAAATGTTGGAAGCTTTCCTTCATCAATTACTCTTTCATAATTTTTTAAATCTTTATAATTTTGAAAATATGCATTCTCAGTTTCACTGATGGAAGTAAGGCCAACTCCTATTAAATCAGCCCCGCCTTTTGTGGTATACCCCTGAAAATTCCTGTGAAGTTCTCCTTTTTCAATCGCTTTAAATAGTTCATCCTCAGGCTTTGCAAAATGGTCCATCCCAACCATTATATATCCGTTATTTTCAAAAAAATCTATTACATATTTGAAAATTTTTAGTTTTTCTTCAGGGACTGGAAGGGTAGTTTCATCTATTTTTCTCATACCTTTTTTAAGCCATGGAACGTGAGCATAGTTAAACACTGCAACCCTGTCAGGATTTAACTTAATAACGAGTTCAAGCGTTTTCTTAAATGTTTCTAAGCTTTGATAAGGGAGGCCGTAAATCAAATCGATATTTATCGATTTTATTCCTGTATCCCTTGCAATGTCAACTGCTTCTTTGGTTATTTCAAAAGGCTGAATTCTGTTAACAGCCTTTTGAGTCGCTTCATTAAAATCCTGAACCCCAAAACTGATTCTGTTTACCCCGAATTTTTTCATAACATCCATATGAGATTTAGAAAAAAACCTTGGGTCTATTTCAACACTTATTTCGGCATCACTCTCAAAATTTTTAAAATAGCTATAAATCAATTCATAAACTTCTTTTAATTCATCAGGGGTGAAAAATGTGGGCGTTCCCCCTCCAAAATGAAGTTGCCTGACAATTCTGCCTGTATCAAGATATTTACTTAATATTTCAAGCTCTTTTTGTAAATATTCAATATATCTTTTTCTTTTATCCGCTTTTGAAGTATATACAACATTGCATCCGCAAAAATAACAGGCACTCCTGCAAAAAGGCAGATGAAAATAAAGACTTACAGGTTTATCGCTTTTAAATTCATTTATAATATCTTCAGGCTTTAAATCCTTAAATTCAACCGCTGTCGGATATGATGTATATCTCGGTGCGTGTCTTGAATATTTGGATAGTTTTTCAAAATCTATTTTTTCATTTATCATTTTTTACCTTTTCACTTGGAACTTGGCTACTTGGTATCTTGGTAACTTCTCACTACTCACTACTCACTACTCACTATTTATTTAAATTCCTTTGCAAAGTCTTTTCCTGCATTTTCCCATTCGTCAAAAGCAATAACCACCTCTTTTTTTATTAACTTACCATTTCTCTCAAGAATACCTTTTATTTTAATGGAATCATCAGGCATTATTTTTGCATTTACCCCCACAGGTGCATGACATCCCATATTCAAAGTATCGACAAAATCCCTTTCTATACTGACTTCTACAAATGTTCTCAAATCATGAAGCGGCTTAACGGCTTCGATTACTTTTTCATCATTTACAGTTTCAATTCCCAAAGCCCCCTGTCCCATTGCCGGAATAATTAAATCTGTGTCAATAATTTCTATATATTTAACCGATTTTTTAAGCCCAAGTCTTTTTATTCCGGCATGAGCCAAAATTATTCCGTCATATTCACCGTTTTTTAATTTATTGATTCTTGTATCGACATTTCCTCTTAAATCACTGATTATTAAATCATCCCTGAAAGCTTTAATCTGCATAGCACGTCTAATTGAACTGGTTCCTACAACCGCATTAAAAGGTAAATCGGCCAGTGTTTCAAATGTTTCACTTAAAAAAACATCTTCAACTGCTTCTCTTTTAGGAACGGCGGCAAGAGTAAAATGTTTTGTGTCATACTCGGTTGGAAAATCTTTAAGAGAATGTACAGCAATCTGGGCTTCTCCTCTTAAAAGGGCTTCTTCAACCTCTTTAATAAAAAGCCCTTTTCCTCCAATTTCAGTTAAAGGCTTATCTAAAATTTTATCCCCTGTAGTGGTCACAATTTTTAAACTTACCTCATGACCCAGATTTTCAAGCCTTTGCTTTAACCCATTCAGCCTGCCATAAAGCTAATTTACTCCCGCGAGTAGCTATTGTCAATTTCATTCAAATCCTTTAAATTTTTTGCATATTATACAATTTTTTAATTTTACATTCTTCACTTTTCATTTTCAATTTAATATTTTCGCCGCATCTTTACTGTGATAACTTATAACCATATCGGCCCCGGCTCTTTTAAAGCTTGTTAAAATTTCCATCATTAATGTAGAATAATCCATCCAACCGTTCATACTTGCCGCTTTTACCATGGAATATTCCCCGCTTACATTATAAACGCAAAGAGGCTTAAGTGTATTTTCTTTAACCGTTTTTATAATATCCATAAAGCTAAGAGCAGGTTTTACCATTAAAATATCAGCGCCTTGTTCTTCATCTATTAAGCTTTCAAGCAAAGCTTCCCTTGCATTTGCCGTATCCATTTGATATGTTTTTCTATTTTTTGGGAGATATTCGTTTGCGACAGGTGCACTCTCAGCGGCATCCCTGAACGGTCCGTAAAATGCACTAGCAAATTTGGTTGAATAACTCATAATCGGAATATGCGAAAATCCGTTATTATCAAGAGCATCTCTTAAAGTAATAACAATATCATCCATCATACCGCTCGGTGCTATCATATCTGCTCCTGCCTTGGCATGAATTAGTGCCTGTTTTGCACTGATTTCAAGGGTTGCCTCGTTATCAACCGTTTTTAGTTTCGGATTAATAATTCCACAGTGCCCGTGGTCAGTAAATTCACAAAAACATAAATCTGTAATAATGGCTATTTTATCGCCGAAAGTCTCTTTGGCTTTTCTTACACTTCTGGCAATCAGGCCTTCTTCGCTTAAAGCATCGCTTCCGCATGAATCTTTTAGTTTTGGGATTCCAAACAAAATTACGGCTTTTATTCCAAGGTTTATACACTCATTTATTTCATCCAAAAAAGCATTTTCCCCGTTTTGATAAATTCCCGGCATTGAAGGAATTTCATTTTTACCATCAAGCCCCTCTTTTATAAAAACAGGCATAATTAAATCATTTTTTGTAATATAGTTTTCCCTTACCAAATCCCTGATATTAGCATTAAGTCTTAATCTTCTTAAATTCATTTATTCTCCTTTTTCACTGTACATTTTATTTTTCTTAATCCTTATTCCTAAATCCTTCATCCTCTTTTTAACGTAATTTCTTTACATAAATCCACAAAATATTTTGCATTATCCACAGGCACATCCGGTAAGATTCCATGCCCCAAATTGAATATATGTCTGTGCCCTTGCATTGTATTAGCAATTTTTTCAACAGCCTCTTTTGTCGCACTTTTTGAATAAAGACGCGTCGGTTCCATATTTCCCTGAAGGGTATAATTATCTTGAAAAATTTCAAGAGCATAATCCATTGGCGTATTCCAATCAACCCCCAATACATCAAAATCCCCGTCCATATCACTCATATAAAGCCCTACACCTTTACTAAAAAGTATTACAGGAACATTTGGATATTTTTCTTTTATCTCTTTTGAAATTGTTTTCATATAATTCCAGGAAAATTCAAAAAATTTATCCCTCTCAAGCGCACCGCCCCAGCTGTCAAAAACCATTACGGCGTTCGCTCCGGATATAATCTGATTTGAAAGATATTCAATTAATTCCCTGGTATTAAAAGCAAGAAGTCTGTGGAGCATCATAGGATTTGTATAAACAAACTTTTTTATTTTTGCATACTGTTTGCTTCCCCTTCCTTCCACCATATATGTGGCAATTGTCCAGGGACTCCCGCAAAACCCGATTAAAGCCTTTTCTTTACTTAATTCACTTCTTATTATTTTTACAGCTTCATACACATAAGATATTTTTTTATCTGCCTTACAATCAAGTCTGTCTATATCTTCTTCAGAATCTATTGTTTTGTCAAAAACGGGACCGACCCCTTTTTCGAATCTCAGAGGTAAACCCATTTCCATTGGAAGATTAAGTATATCGCTAAATAAAATAGCAGCGTCCACATTAAGGCGTCTCACAGGCTGAATAGTAATTTCAGCGGCAATTTCAGGATTTTTTGTCATATCCAAAAAATTACCGACTTTCCTTCTAATTTCCATATATTCAGGAAGATACCTCCCCGCCTGCCTCATCATCCAAACAGGGGTATATGGAGTTTTTTTCCCAAAACAGGCATCAATAAAAATCATCTTATTCCTTTCATTCACTACTCACAACTCACAACTCACTACTCACTATTTAAGTATCCCCTTATCCATATGATAATCACATTTATTAATATCCAAAATATCACCTTTTAAATTAAAAAGTCTTTTTAAAGATGAAACTAAAATATCAACGTTCCGGGAATCAGCTTATTTTTAAGAGTTATATTGGGATTGTAGTAAAAACCTTTAATGCATTATGAAGTACTTTTTCCACTTCCTCTTTATATTCAGCCGGAATATATTTTTTTCACAGCATTTTCCAACGAAGCCCCAGCACACTCTTTAGATTTAGCCTGCAAAAATTTTATAATAGGTTCAATTGATACTGACTGAAGATATTTATAAAATTCAACAACGCATTTTTCTATTAAATCATTTGCAAAAACAAGTTCTTTTTTTCTTTTTTTCAAATTTTTTTCTGATATATTTTTCAAATCATCGACTTTAATTATTTCTATGGCTTCATTTTCTGTTATTTCTATATCGCAGGGAATTGCCAAATCAAACCAGATTCTTTGATAATTTGTCACTTTAATATGTTCTTTTTTTATAATAGGATCTTTTGATGAGGTAGCTGAAAAAAGAAGTCTGTAATTATTTATAAGTTTTGGCAGTTTTTCCAAAGGGTGCACGTCAATATTCACCTCATCTCCCAATTCCTCTTTAAGTGCAAATGCGTTTTCCACGGTTCTGTTAACCAAAATTATATTAACACCTTCTTTTATCAAATTTTTGCATACAATTTTGGCTGTGTCCCCAACTCCCACAACAACAGCGGAATAACCGCTTAAATTATCGAGTCTGTCTTTTGCTTTTTTTACGGCAATTGATGCCACAGAAACAGGTTCTTCTGAAATTTGTGTCTGATTTCTGACTTTTTTTGCACATTTAAAAGAAAAATGAATAAGTCTTGTCAAATCCTGAGCCATATAATGTTTTTCATAAGCTTTTAAAAAAGCTTCCTTAAGCTGCCCTGTAATCTGTGCTTCACCTACAACCATCGAATCCAGACTTGCAGCAACCCTAAAAGTATGCCTTATAGCATCTCTACCTTCATAAATTTCGGCACTGGTAAATTCTTCTTTTGTAATTACCTTTGAAAAAGCTTTTTCAAACAGCTCATTCAAATCTCTTTTTTGATCAAAAAAAACTTCGAATCTGTTACATGTGCTAAGTAGCATTACTTCTTTGAAATCTTTAAAATCTTCCAATTTCAAATTGGCAAGCTTTCCCCTTAAATTTATATCTGAATTTCTGTAATTAAAACTTATTATAAAATACATTTTAAGCCTTTGGCGAATATTCGTTTTTTTCTATTTTAAGCGGCTTATTTACCTTTTGGTACAGCACCATCGCAAGCCCTAAAATAACCACTGCAAACCAGGCACCCATTCCGGCAAAAATAATATTAATCCATCCGTATCCGTTTACCACTTCCTGACCGTAACTGTGAAGTCCCTGAGCAATATAGAAATTTACTCCGAAATATGTCATTAAAATAAAGAAAAAGCTCAAAAAAGCCAATAATGAAAAAATAAATTCACCTCTGAGTTTTGGCATCATTTTAGCATGAATTATAAGTGCATAAACCACCATTGAAATTAAACTCCATGTTTCTTTCGGATCCCAACTCCAATATCTTCCCCAGCTTTCATTTGCCCAAACACCGCCAAGAAATGTTCCGACACTGAGCAAGGCCAAACCTATATATAAAGCGATATAAATGATATTATTGAATTCTTTAATTTGTTTTTTTAGTTTGTCTTTATTAACAGCAAACAAAACAAGATTAAGAAGACCCAGCATCGCCCCGACTGCTAAAAATCCGTAACTGGAGGTAATCACCGCCACATGAACCAAAAGCCAGTATGATTTTAATACCGGGACCAGGTTTGTAATTTGAGGGTCAATATTGTTTAAATGCGCAACCATCATAAACATCCCAGCTACAAATAATCCGGCACCAAGTGCAAGCATTGATTTTCTAAAGAAAACAAGCGATGCAAAAGCGGCACCCCATGCAATAAATATAATTGATTCATACGCATCAGACCAGGGGGCATGCCCTGCCACATACCATCTAAGCCCCATATTGAATGTATGAAGCAAAAGAGCCAATGCACCTAAAATTACAAAAAAAAGTTCGGTTTTCGGATATTTTTTAAGTCTTAAAACTTCAATAAATCCTAAAATAATAATAATGAGTCCAAGTGTAGAATAAATGCCTATAAGCATAGGAAAAATTTGTAAATGATTGTATTTAATTTCCCATTCTATTCTGTTTTTGGAAGGAAGTATATCGGGTGTATATGTTTTTTGAAGTTTATAAATATCATCTGCCGCTTTTTTCATTTCATTTATATCAAAAATTTTTATACTGTTTACCAAAGAATTAAATACATTCAAATATGCAGTGGCACTGAAAGGGTCCATCATACCCTTGTTTACACTTTTTTGAATTTGATAAGGAGAAAACCATGTATTATTCATTTTTTTTGAATCAGGCGTTGGAAAAATTTTAAAAATCTGAGCAGTGTAAACCATAAAAGAGACATAAACCCTTTCGTTTATTTTTATCCATTCCCTGTCTAACTGTGTTTTTTGAATATCGGGTGTATCAAAAGCCCTATTCACCTCTTTTGTAAATTTAAAATCCCCGTTAGGCAAAAAGAAATCGATATAAGGTGCATATTTTCCTTTTAAATGCAGGAGTTTTCTTATTTTAGGATGCCCTATATAAATAAGGGGCAGTTTTTGAAAATATTGTGGGTTTGCAAGCATTCCCATAACTATCTGATTATAATCCATTCCCAATAATTTATATTTTTTTGTAATTTTATGCGCTATATCCAAATCCAACGTATCCATAGGTTCAATTCTGCCGCTTTTTTGCACCAAAATTCTCTCCCATACAGATTCAATAGATTTAGATTTTTGTATATAAGAATCAATATCAAAAGCATTCGCCGAGTGGGGAAATGTTAAAAATAACAACAATGAAAAAAGACCCCCTGTTTTTAATTTTTTAACGGTGATTTGAAATCTGCTTTTTTTATAAAGCATACTTGCTAAAAAGCCTATTGCCATTAACAGATAACCAAAATAAGTCACATACATTCCGGGGTCGTGATTGACTGAAAGTATACTTCCGCCTCCGTCCGGGTCATAACTTGCCTGATAAAACCTGTATCCTTTATAAACTAAAATATGATTCATATAAATATGATAATGAATTTTTTTATTCCCATCTATTATTGTTACAAAACTGTCATAACTGCTGGGCTGCATACTTCCCGGATAATGTTTTAAAACAAATTTATCAAGCCTTACCCTAAAACCCAAATCCTTAATTTCAATATCAGTAGGTCTAGCCCTGTTTTTAATAACGGTTATTTGATTTGCACTTTGCCCGTTTCTTAAATGTAAATTTCCCTCATATCCGAAATATCTTGTAATTCCTGCACCAAGTAAAATAACAATTACAGAAAGATGAAGAAGGAATATAGGCGTCTTTTTATAAGTTTTATATCTGAACATTACCCCTGTTAAATTAATTCCCAAAAGCCACATAATAAGTTCAAACCATTTGGTGCCGTAAACATACTGCCAGGCCTGCAAATCTGTTTTTAAAAGAGTAGCAGCTCCCATTGCAACAATAAAGATTAAAGAAAGTATTACCGCGAGTTCAATAGAAAAGAAAAAATTATATATTTTTTTTATCATTTCCCAGCCTTATATTTTTGATTTACATCATGAAGGATTTTTAAAAATATCTGGGGTGGTCTCGCACCTATCATTCTATAATAAAGTTCCCCATTTGGTTTAATAAAAAGTATTGTAGGGGTTGAACCTGTAAAATAATTCTGAACCATCAAAGGCAGATTATCCTGGTCCGCAAGATAAAACACCGGCACAAAATTTTTATTAATAAAACCTGCTACTTTATCATCTGTATAAACCTTTGTGGCAAGATATCTGCATGGAGGACAGTTTGTAAGTGATACATCGACCATAATCAGTTTATGCTCTTGGGAGGCAACATTTTTTGCCGCATTAAAACCCATAGCCCAGTTAACTTTACCGCTCCAATCTATTGCAAAAGCAAAAACAGCAACTATTAAAAACAACCATTTTTTCATTTAATTACCTTTTTTTTCTGTATTGTAACAAAAAAATTATATGAATACCGATTAAGTTTATAAAAAAGGAATTATTCCGATTTCTCGGAAGATAAATTTTCTAAAAGATTAGGATGAGCAAAATTAGGCATTGTATAATCGTTATGGCATTTTACACAGCTGACTTTTCCACCGTTTTCTTTAACATTCCAATAATACATTTTATGAATTTTTTGAATATTATCATCAAGTCCGACAACGTGGTTTTTATCTTTAAGTTCCTCTATTCCTTTATGGCAGTGCAAACACGCATTATCATATACATAATGATCCATTTCACAGAAATTTTCTTTAAAATCAACTCTTTTAATAAGCCCTATATGAGCCATTGCATCTCTTGTCCCGCTTATTCCTTTTGTAATCAAATAAGACATTAAACTTGAATGATCTAAATGGCAATCGGTACAATGATGGGCTGAAAATCCGTGAGGATTGTTTCCTCCGTGAACACTGAATTCAAAACTGCTAACCTCCGGTTTCATTTCATGACAGCTTGCACAAAATTGAGGCGTCCCTGTCACATCAACCATTACTGCTGCAAAATACGAAATTCCAAGCCCGATAATTGCGCCTATAATCAATGCGCCGAGTGTTGTTTTTTTCATTGATTTCCTTTTTTTATTGATATTATATATATATTTCGTGCTTAAAAAGTGCTTTTTAAATTTTTATTACAAAAACCGCCCCGTTATTTGAATTATATGCGTCTAAATTACCGTTAAAATGCTTTGTAACAATAATTTTACTCATATAAAGCCCAATCCCCGTTCCCTGGGATTGAAATTTGGTTGTAAAATAAGGTTCAAAAATTTTATCAATTAAATCCTTTCTAATACCTCCTGCATTATCTTCTATTTCTATTTTTTCTCCTATTTTAATCCAGATTTTTTTATTTTTTATATTTCTTTCATTCAAAACATCGATAGCATTATTAATTATATTCATAATAACTTGTAAAAATTCATTTTTGAAGCCTATAATATTTTTTTCTTTTTTTTCAATTAATTCCACATCAATATTGTAATTTTTAAGTCTTCCTTCCAATAAAAACAGAACTTCTTTAACAGATTCATTGATATTAAATTCTTTCTTTTCTTTATCTTCTTTAAAAAAGTTCCTGAAATCGTCTATCGTTTTGGACATGTATTCTATCTGTTTAATTGCCTTATTTTTAAAATTTTGGATATATTTTTCATCTATTTTATTTTTTTTATATGCTATTTCAATATTTTGAATAAGCAGCGAAAGATGTGTTAAAGGGTGTCTCCACTGATGCGCTATATTTCCAAGCATCTCTCCCAAAGCAGCAAGTTTGGACTGCTGCATTAAAAGCTGTTCATTCTCTTTTACTTTTGCCACTTCTTTATCTATTCTTTTATCAAGTTCGTTATAATAATTGTATAAAGGTCTTGAAAAGAATATTCCGAGAGGAACTGCGACAAAAACAGATAAAATCATCATAACAATTGCCAGTTTTTTGGAGATATCACTTGTTTCCCGGATTAATTTCTTGTTTTGTAAAAAAATAACGTTATATTTGTTATTAAAATTCAGCACATAAATATCATTACTTATAAACCCCTGGGATTTTTTCATTAAATCTACAACAGGGTATCCGTATATGTCATATATATATTTGACATTTGTAAAATCACTGTAATAGATTTTTCCTTTTTTATCTATAACCATAATGTTAAACATATCGTTATATTTTTCAAAAATATTTTTATATTTATAAACAATATTTAAAACTTTATTTTTAAGAGGCACCGAAATATTAAAAACAACATTATGATTTTTTATATTTTCTTTTAAAATCAAAGTCTTTAATTTCGGTTTTTGTGATTGATTTATTAAACACGCTATAGAATTATTTTTTTTACAATAAATATTTTTATTGTTTTGTATCAAAGAAATTTTATATATATTGTCTTCACTTGAAAGAATAAGTTTAAAAACCCCGAAAAGCAGATTTTCATTAATGTTAAACTCACTTGAAATTAACGGACTTTTTGATATTGCAATAGCCTTATTTACAGCTTTTTGCTTTTTTGTTTTATATTCTTTTACCAAATTTTTAGCATATAAAATTACATTCTGCTGAAAATTTTCATTTTCAATGTTTGTAAAAAAATATATACTTATGTATATAACAACAATAATTATCAAAAAGGCAAATAAAGCAAAGGCTATTGTTAAATCAAACTTAAATTCACTGTTTTTTTTCAATTTTATATCCGCATCCTCTTACATTTTTAATAAAATTTTCTTTTAATTTACTCCTTAATTTTTTAACCTGTGTTCTTAAAGTATTGTCACAAATGGCTTTTTCTTCCCAGACATAATCTTTAATTGTTTCGGAATCTACAACATTGTTAATATTTTTAACCAGAATTTCCAAAAAATATTTCTCATTGGGGGTAAGTTCCACTTCTTTATCATTATAAAAAAGTTTTAATTTTTTTATATCAAATGAATAATTTGCTGTAATTTTTATCCTGTCCGTTTTTTTGAAAACAAGCCTTTTTATTCTCAGTTCAAGCTCTTTTAAATCAAAAGGTTTTTTAATATAATCGGCAGCACCGATATTAAAGGCTTTTTCAATATGTTCTACATCTGAATAAGCGGTTATAAAAATCACCGGTGTTGAAGAAGAATAATTTTTTAATTCTTTATAAAATTCATATCCGTTCATTTCGGGCATATTTATATCCAATAAATATATATCATAATGCTCAGGATAAATCTTTTCAAGCGCCCTTTTGGGAGTTGAATAATAATCCACTTTATTTCCGCTCATTTCAAAATATTCTTTTATACTCTCACCGATAAATTCATCGTCTTCTACCAAAAGTATTTTCATTTTTTTCCTTATTTAAAATAATTGTTTAATTTTATCATAAAGAGTGCCTTTTAAGTGCCGTAAATGTGCTTATAAAGTGCCTTAAAATTAAATTTATTATAAAAATATGTAACATTTTTGTCAATAAGTTGTATCATAATAGTGTTAAAAAGCGAAAAAGGAGTGCTTATGTCAATGACAAGAAGAGATTTTTTAAAAACAACTGCCGCAGTGGCAGCGGCTAGTGCAGCTGGAATTACTGTTCCGGAAGAATTAAAAGCACAGGCCGAAGCAAGTGAAGAAGGATGGCAATGGGATAAAGCCGTATGCCGTTTCTGTGGAACCGGATGCGGTATTATGGTTGCTACAAAAGGAGGAAAAATCGTTGCTGTAAAAGGTGACCCAGAAGCTCCGGTAAACAGGGGTATTAACTGTATTAAAGGTTATTTCAACGCAAAAATTATGTATGGTGCAGACAGACTTACCCAGCCGTTATTAAGGCTTGATGAAAATGGAAATTTCAGCAAAAATGCTCCGTTTAGACCAGTCAGCTGGAAAAGGGCATTTGATGAAATGGAAAAACAGTTTAAAAAATATTACAATGAATTGGGGCCAACAGGTGTTGCAATATTCGGTTCCGGCCAATATACAATTCAGGAAGGTTATGCGGCTGTAAAATTAGTTAAAGCCGGATGGAGAAGCAACAATATCGATCCTAATGCAAGACACTGTATGGCAAGCGCCGTTGTAGGATTTTATCAAACATTTGGAATTGATGAACCAGCCGGTTGTTATGATGATATAGAACTTACCGACACAGTAATAACCTGGGGTGCGAATATGGCCGAAATGCACCCGATTCTTTGGAGTAGGGTTAGTGATGCAAAATTAAACAATCCTGATAAATATAAAGTAGTTAATCTTTCAACTTATAGAAACAGATGTTCAAATCTTGCAGATATGGAAATTATTTTCAGACCAAATACAGACCTCGCAATTATGAATTATATCGGAAGGGAAATTATAAAAAGAAATGCCGTAAACTGGGATTTTGTAAAAAAACATACCATCTTTGCAACTGGAACCGTAGATACAGGTTACGGTATGAGAGAACCAAGTGTAGCTAAAAAACTTGGATATTCAGATAAAGAAATGCAAACAATTAAAAAACAGGCTGCAAAAGAAGTAAGCGAAGAAGAAGCAGTGGCATTAAGCGCAATCGGCAAATGGAAAGCCGGAGAAAAAATGGAAATGACTCACAGAAAAGGTCACGCACCGTTTTTCCATTGGCAAATAACTTTTGATGAATTTAAAAAAGCGGTTGAACCTTATACACTTGATTATGTAGCAAGCGTTGCAAAAGGCGACCCTGATGAAAGCATTGAAAGTTTTAAAGCAAAACTAAAAAAATTAGCTGATTTATATATTAATCCAAACAGAAAAGTTGTATCTTTCTGGACAATGGGATTCAATCAGCATGTAAGAGGTAGCTGGATTAATGAAATAGTTTATATGGTTCATTTACTTCTTGGAAAGCAATCAGTTCCGGGAAGCGGAGCATTCTCTCTAACAGGTCAGCCAAGTGCTTGTGGAACTGCAAGAGAAGTTGGAACCTTTGCCCACAGACTTCCGGCAGACTTATTAGTAGCAAATCCAAAACACAGAAAAATTACAGAAAAATTATGGAAAATACCACATGGAACTATTAATCCAAAAGTAGGAAGCCATTTTGTAAAAATTATGAGGGATATGGAACAAGGAAAATTAAATGGGCATGGGTTCATGTAAACAACCCTTGGCAAAATACTGCAAATGCTAATCACTGGTTAAAAATGGCAAGAACCATGGATAACTTTATTGTTGTAAATGAATGTTATCCTGGAGTCAGCGCAAGAGTGGCAGATTTAATTTTACCAGTGGCTATGATTTATGAAAAATGGGGAGCATATGGTAATGCTGAAAGAAGAACCCAACACTGGAGACAGCAGGTTGTAGCCCCTGGAAATGCAATGACAGATATTTGGACAATGGTAGAATTTTCAAAAAGATTTAAATTAAAAGAAGTATGGTATTGGAAGAAGCTAAAAAAATGGGTTATTCACCTGAAGACACATTATATGATGTACTTTATAATAGAGAAGAATATCGCAAAAACTTCCCATGGCCAGATCCTATTGCTAAAAATCCACAAACAGGAAAACTTCATCCAAACACTGAAGCAGCGGGAGACGGCAGAGAAATTATAGGAAGTGACGGCAAACCGTTTACTGGTTATGGATTCTTTATTCAAAAAGCATTATGGGAAGAATACAGAAAATTTGGTATTGGTCATGGGCATGACCTGGCAGATTTTGATACATATCAAAAAGTAAGAGGTCTAAGATGGCCTGTCGTTAACGGAAAAGAAACAAAATGGAGATTTAACACTGAATATGACCCATATGCAAGAAAATTTGCAAAACCAGGTGAAAAATTTGCATTTTACGGACCGCTTTTAAAAACAATTAAAAGAGGAAATTTGGCTCATCCTGTTAAATCAATGGGTAAAGTTCATTTGGCAAACAAAGCAAAAATATTCTTCAGACCGTTTATGGTTCATCCAGAAGACCCTAAATATGATAAAGACGGATATAATTTCTGGCTATGTACCGGTAGGGTTCTTGAACACTGGCATACTGGAACTATGACCATGAGGGTTCCGGAATTATACAGGGCTATGCCGGAAGCATTATGTTATATGAATCCAAAAGATGCAAAAGCACTCGGATTAAATAGATTTGATTTGGTTGTAATTGAAAGCAGACGTGGAAAAGTTAAAGCAAGGGTTGAGACAAGAGGCAGAAACAAACCTCCAAGAGGACTTGTAATGGTTCCATGGTTTGATGAAAAAATATTAATCAATAAAGTTTGTCTTGATGCAACATGTCCTATGAGTAAAGAAACAGATTACAAAAAATCAGCGGTTAAAATTTATAAAGCATAAAGGTAAATTTTGGATAGAAGAGGATTTTTAACACAAATGGCTCAGGCAGCAGCTGCGTCTGCTGTTGCCGGCACTGTTGTCGGAGCTTTTGTAGAAGAAGATAAGGTTAAACCTTTAACTCTTAGACCTCCCGGGGCATTAGAAGAGAGAGATTTTATAAAAACATGCATAAGATGCGGATTATGTGTCGAAGCATGTAAAAATAGAGAAAATAAGATGATAATAAACGGAGAGGAAATTGATACCTTAAAATTGGCAAGCCCCGGAGATAATGCTCCAATCGGTACACCTTTTTTTATAGCAAGAACGGGGCCTTGTTTTATGTGCGATGATATTCCGTGTATGTATGCGTGTCCAACAGGTGCTTTAACACCTGAAATGTGCAAAAACGATAAAGGTGAAGTTGCAATCGATTATGCCAAAATGGGAGTTGCTGTAATAGACCCGAGCAGCTGTATTGCTTTTTGGGGTCTTCAATGTACAGCATGTTACAGAGCGTGCCCGGAAATAGATAAAGCTATAACTATTGAATGGAAACAAAATAAAAGAACAGGAAAACACGCTTACAGAATTCCTGTTGTTCACGAAGAATATTGCACAGGCTGCGGAATGTGCGAAAGAGCATGTGTTACCGAAAAAGCAGCCATTAAAATATTCCCAAGAGAAGTTTTTCTTGGAAAAGCGGGAGACAGATACGTTAAAGGATGGAGCAAAAAAGACCAGCAAAGGGTTAAAAACGCATCAACAAAAACAACAACAAAAACACCTTGGAGTAAAAAAAGCCCGTTAAATAACTTAAATCAAGGTATAAAATGGAATCAGTAATTAAAAACAGATATTTAATTTTAAGAAGGATATCCCAGCTTACAATTTTATTTTTATATTTTGGCGCTAATGCGTGGGGATGGAAAATACTCGTTGGAAATTTAAGTTTATCTAAAATTTTTGGCAAAATTCCTTTAACGGACCCGTATGCATTTTTGCAAATGCTTTTTGCTGGTGCTGTAATAAGTACCGATATGATTGTAGGAGTTATTATTATTGCTGTTTTTTATACTCTTATCGGAGGACGTGCGTTTTGTTCCTGGGTTTGCCCTGTAAATATGATTACAGATTTGGCCGCATGGCTTAGAAGAAAAACACATCATGAAAAAGACAATTTAATAAGTGCTATGAAGATTAAAAATTTCAGATACTGGTTTGCCGGTATTTTACTTAATAATTTCAGCTATAAGCGGCGCAGCCGCATTTGAATTTATAAGTCCTATCGGTATTTTTACAAGAGGTGTTGCATTTTCACTAGGATTTGGATGGGTATGGCTGATAGCTATATTTTTATTCGATGCTTTTGTTTTAAAAAACGGGTGGTGCGGACATGTTTGCCCGTTAGGGGCCACTTATTCAATAATAGGGGCTAAAAGTTTAATCAGGGTAAAACATAATAAAGACAATTGCACAAATTGCGGTAACTGTCTGATGATTTGCCCAGAGCCTCAGGTTTTAGCACCTATAATCGGGAAAAAAAGCGATTTTATATCAGGAATTGAGTGTTCAAACTGCGGAAGATGTATTGAAGTGTGCGAAGATAATGCACTAAAATTTTCTATTAGAAATTACATAAAAGGAGAAAAAAATGAAAAAGCTAATAATTAGCTCTTTAACTGCTGCGGCAATATTAACAGGATGTCAAATGGCAAACACTCAAAAGACATCTGAAAAAACAGTAAAAGTTACAGGTATAAGACAAACATCATTAAATGCCGGAAGTGAAAATTTACCGGTTGTAAAATATAATAATCAGGCACCGGTTCCAGGACAGGTAAAACCTTATAAAAAATCTTTTGTAACGGCTCCCCCTATGATACCTCACAGTGTAGAAGGAATGGTTCCAATTACAATCAAAAACAATATGTGTCTAAACTGCCATATGCCTCAAAGTGCAAAAGCTATGGGCGTTACACCTATGCCAAAAGACCATTTTGTTGATAATTTTGAAGGAGACAAAAAAGAACCTAAAGTTGCTGGAAGCAGATATAACTGTACATTATGCCATGCTCCTCAGGCAAAATTAAACCCTGTTGTTGAAAATAAATTTGAAAATTTAAAAGCAAACACAGGAATGTAATGTTAGATAAATCAAAAAGAAATTTTTTCAGGAGAGTAACCTCTCCTTTTAAATCTTTTCTATATCCTCCATATTATAAAAAAAAAGAAGATTTTTTAAATTGTATTGAATGTAATGAAAAAGCCTGTGTTAAAGCCTGCCCCGAAAAAATAATAGAATTAAATAATGAAATTCCTATTTTAAATTTTGCATTTAGCGGCTGCACTTTTTGTGATGAATGTGCAAAAGCATGTGGGAAAGTTTTAAAAACCGAATATAAAAAAAATAAAATAAATGCCGAATTTATAATCAATACAAGAAAATGCCTTGCCTGGAATAATACAATCTGTTATTCCTGTCAAGATATTTGCGAAAAAGAAGCAATAATTTATAAAGGAATGTTTAATCCAGTGATTGATTTAGATAAATGCACGGCATGCGGGTTTTGCATAGGTGTCTGTCCAAACGATTCAATAGAAATCATTATTAAATAAAGGAAGAAAATGAAAAAATTAACAATTTTATTTTTGATAATTATAAATCTGTTTGCTTATGAAAAAATCATATACCCAAGTTATATTTCAAAACTTACATTTAATAAAAAATATTTAATCGCCGGACTTGAAAACGGTGAAATTATTATAAAAAATTTTAAAACACTTAAAAATATAAATACAATAATCCTACCAAAAATACACGATTTTATGGATGAACTGATTCCCATGCCGATATATTCACTCGATATATCGCCTGAAAATAATAATTTATTAATTCTTGCCCAGGGGGAAAATGCATTTAAAATAATCTATTTATATAATTTTTAAAACAAAAAATTATACAAAAATATTTTCTACAAAAGAAAATTTAATAGAAGCAAAATATATTTCAAAAAACAAGATTTTAATAGGTACACTTGCTGATGAGGCAATTTTATTTGATTTGAAATTAAAAAAAGAAATTTATCACAAACAGATAGGAAATTATGTTTTTTCCCTTTTTGTTTTAAATAATAAAAATCTTGCCGCATTCGGAGATGAAAGCGGTATTGTAACAATTATAGATATAAAAAATGGAAAAACGGTTAAAACCGTAAAAGGCTTTAACAAAGGGAAAACATTAACTCTCGATTTTAAAAAATATTTAATTTTAAATGCCAGTGAGGACAGAAAAGTAAGTATTTATAATTTAAAATATGATAATTTTACAGTTGAAAACAACGTAAAATTTTTACCTTATGCAGCAGGTATTTCACCAAATTTAAAATATTATGCAATTCAATATAATGAAAAAAACAATATTGCGATATTTGATATGAATAATAAACTTATACAAACATTAAAAGGACACACAATGGCACTAAACGGGTTAAAATTTATTAAAAATAATGAAATTATTAGTTTTTCACCGGCAGAAATTATAATTTGGAAATTAAAGGAGAACAAATGAATATATCAAGTATAATAGTTAAAACAAAACCTGAGCATTATGATGCGGTTTATATGAATCTTATGGAAAGTGATTTATGTGATGTTCATATAGGCGATAAAGAAAAAGGAATAATTATTATTACAATAGAAGGGGAAAATGTTGAAGAAGAAATTGAAAAACTTTCCAAAATAGAAGATATGCCTTTTATAATAAGTGCAAATATGCATATGAGTTATAATGAAGAAGAATTGGACAAATTAAGAGAAAATATTGATATTAATCAAACTGTAAAAGAACTCAATACAGAAAAAAAAGCCGAAGAAATAAATTATAAAGGAAGTTTAAAAAATAAATATTAATTTAATAAAAAGTTAATTTTGGCACTTTTTGGACACTTTTTTATAATACAATATTAAAGAGTAAAAATAAACTCAAAGGAGACAAAATGAAAAAGGCACTTTCAGCCGGAGTTAGTATTGCAGCACTAACAAGTGTAGCATTTGCTGCAAACAGTTTGGATTCAAACCCAAATTATGTAAAACTTAAAAATTTCAAACCAAATCCTGCGGTTACAAATGAGCAGTGTTTAATGTGTCATAAAGCTCAAGATCCTGGTATTGTAGCTGACTGGCAACATTCAAAACATGCAAAAGCAGGTGTCGGATGTGTGCAGTGTCACGTTGTACCAAAAGATTATCCAACTGCATTTAAAGCACACCCTATGCAGGGAAAAAATTGGACAGTTCAAATTGCGGTTTCATCCGTAACATGTGCAAAATGTCACGCAAAAGAAGTTACAGAATACCTTAATTCAGGACATGCAAGAGGTGCAGCACAATGGTTGGCATCAAATATGGGTAAACACGGCTTTTTAATGAGCAAACTTGCGTATAACTATGAAAATATGAAAGGAAAACATCCTTCATTAAACGGTTACAGTGCAAAAAAAATGGCTGCGGGAATCAGAAAAGACAATTCTGTATTCGCTTCAAACCAAAACAATCCAAGACAGGCAGATTTAGGCGTTGCAAATATTTGTGTACAATGCCACGGAACAACTGTAAAATTAGATTCTCAAGGCAGACCGGATGCGGCAACATGGCCAAGTGACGGTATAGCCACACTTTATCCAGATGGAGGCGTTGGAAACTGTTTAGCATGCCACAGCAGACATAAATTCTCAGCTGCCGAAGCAAGACAGCCAGCAGCATGTTCAAACTGTCACTTAGGGCCGGACCATCCGGATAAAGAAATTTTTGAATCAAGTGTTCACGGGCATATTTTTGATACAAATGAAAAAGATTACAATTTTGAAACAGGAAAACAAATTCCAGGTAAAACCCTTAGAGCCGCAACATGTTTTACATGTCATATGAGTGGAATTAACGGACTTAAAGCAACTCACAATGTTTCACTTAGACTAAAATGGAATTTATGGGCACCAAAAAGTTTCTTAAGAACAAAAGGTGCTGAAACAGCCGGATGGGCGTTTTGGAGTCATGGCGGAAAAATCATACCTGGAAAAACTATATTAAGAGGTAATCCAAAAGCAGGTAATCCACAGGGACCTGAAGCTGCAAGAAGCCAGATGAAACAAGTTTGTGCGGCTTGTCATGAAGCTACATTTGTAAACAACTATTTCCAAAGAGTTGACGCTCAGGTAAAAAATTATAATAATTACTTTAATGCGGCAAATAAAATGCTAAAAGAGCTAAAAGCTAAAGGTTTAATAAAATCTGACGTATGGAGTGATCCGTTCTTTAAATTATATTATTATCTATGGCATCATGAAGGTAGAAGAATGAGACAAGGTGCAGCAATGGGAAGCCCGGATTATGCTCACTGGCATGGTGTTTTCCAAGTAATGCAAGATATAAGAGAAATGCAAGACATTTACAACTACAGAATGAAAATGCTTAAAAAATACGGCAATGCCAAAAAAGTTCTTGAAAACGAACCGCCAATGCCTGTTGTTACTCACGAATAATTTCTTTGCCCTTTTTGGGCACTTATTTTAATTAAAATTTAAAAATGATTATATTTTAACTTCTCCAAAACAAAATTAAATTTTGTTTTGGGTTGTTGTATTTATTTTTTACCAAATTCTTTTGCTACTCTTTTGATATCAGCTTCTTTTAAACCTTTTGCAACATTAACCATCATAGGATTACCTTTTCCGGCTTTATATTCTTTCATTTTTGCTTCGATTTGAGCTGGAGTTAGTGTATCTAATTTTTTAGCCATACCGCCATTATGACACATAGCACAGTTATCGCCTGCGAATAAAAATCCGGCCAATCCTATAAATGCAAATAATTTTTTCATATCAGTCCTTTTTTAATTATTTTTTTTATTATATTTAATAAACATTAAATTATATGTTAGTTTTGGATAAATTTTTATCAATTTTATAAATTATCAGCATCATTAAAATTATACCTGTCAATTCTATTAAAACTGCTGACGTAACTACTCCTACAGCTCCCAAAAGGGTTCCTATTATACATAAAAACATCCCGAGTAAAAAAGTTTTATCACTCCAATATTCTTTTACAGCATCCATTGTTTCTCCTTATTTAATTTATTTAATTCCTTTATAAAAAAAATAAATACCTACTAATATTAACAAAATACCGCTTGCTTTTTCAATTAAACCCATATAATTTTTTGCTTTTTGTATAAATCTGATACTCCAAACGGTAAAAATAGCCATAAGTAAAAACGGAAGAGCAAGCCCGAGAGAATAAACAATCATCATAGAAACACTTTTTGCCGGGTCGGTTGCCGCCATTCCAACAATTGTGCCAAATATTGGGCCAATACATGGTGTCCATCCAAATGCAAAGGAAACTCCAAGTAAAAAACTCCCGGCATTTTGCAAATTTAATCTTTTTTCATACTGAAAAATTTTAAATTTAATAAATCCCCCTATATTAAGCCCGAAAATAATTATTACAATTCCTGCAATTACATTTAACCATTTATTTGCAAATATATTGCCTATTAAATTTGCCGCAGCTGCACCAATTAAAACAAATACCAAAGCAAAACCCAAAATAAATAAAAAAGAATTAATTAAAATTTTAAGTCTTTCTTTTTTATTTAAATTCCTCTGTTCAATTTCTTTTGCGCTTATTCCTGTTATATAAAAAAAATATATCGGCACAAGAGGCAATACACAGGGAGAAAAAAATGAAAGAACACCTGCGATAAAACTTACGACAAAAGGCATCTTGTCAAAATAATCAAACAGAGAATAAACCATATTTTCCATTATTTGCCTTTTTGATATTTTTCGTTATACTGTTTTAAAACTTCAAGAAAAATTTTGGCCGGTCTTGAACCGAAAATTCTGTAATAAAGCTTATCATCCGGTGTAATCAACAATACATTAGGAGCCGCACCAGTAAAATAAACAGAAAACTCAATTGGGACTCTGTCTGTATCGGCATAAATAAATATAGGTATAAAATTTTTGTTTACATAATCAATTACAGGTTTGTATTTATAAACAATATTTGCCATATACCAACATGGAGGACAGTGATGAACGGAAATATCGACCATTAAAAGCTTATGTTCTTTTTTAGCCAGCTCAAATGCATTTTTATAATTTTTTACCCAATGAATATTATTTGCAAAAATAGAAGTCAAAAATAAAAAAATCAAAAACAATTTTTTCATTTCTTTAACCTTTCAGCAAGTTCGAAAGAATTTTTAATACAGTCATTGAAACTGATGCCATTATAAGCATTGCCTGTTAAATAAATATTAAATTTTTCTGCTTCGGTGAATATATCTTCAACCAATTTCTGATGACCCAGAGAATAATTTGGAATTGCGTTTTTATGAAGCTTTAACCACGTTATTTTCGGATTAGCATTTTTGATAATTTCATATATATCATCAAGCGCTATTTTAATTATTTCTTCTTCATTTAAATCTTTAATTTCAGAATATCTGGCACCTCCGAGCATTGCCCTGATTCCATTTCTGTTGGGAAAAATATATTTGTCCATCAATATGCCGAGTGTTTTGTTTTTAATAGTTAAAATACCGAAAGATTTAGGTGTTATGCTCTCAAAATCAAGTCCGACAATGGCAACAGGGTTATAAGGAATTTTTTTTAACAAATCTGAAAGTTTTTCATATTTTTTTAAAATTTCTGATGCCGAATAAGCCTCCGTAGCTATTACAATTTTATCAAAATCTTTCAGTTCATCTACATCTTTTATTTCTTTAATTACAAAATTTGCTTTTGTTTTTTCTTTTAGTTTATTAATAAATTCACTCATTCCGTATTCAAATGAATGAAGTTCCCCCGTAGGTTCCCCTCCCCTTTTTAATTTAATCATGCCTTTAAAAAGAGAACCGTATTCACATTCGATTTTTTTCAGTTTGGGAAAAGCGGCATTCATAGAAGTTATTTCAGGAGTAGAGGCGTATATGCCGGCCAACATAGGTATCATCATTTTTCTATAAAATTCTTTGCCAAGTCTTCTGATTGCAAATTCTTTTACACTCTCTTCCCTCTCACATACGGGTTTTATAAAAAATTCTTTCAAAATCCTAATTTTCCCTTTCAGGCTCATTATATCACTTGTTAAAAATTCAACAGGTTTTGAAGGAAGTTTAATCAGTTTATCATCATAAATATATCTGATTTTTGCATTTTCATCGGCTTTTATAGGTTTTATGCCTATTTTTTCACATAATTCAAGCGTTTTGGGAGAATTATTTAAAAACCCGTTTACACCTTCTTCAAAAAGATAATTCCCAACTTTTTGCGTATAGGCTTTTCCGCCCCATTTATCTTTTTCAAAAACAGTTATTTCATAATCATTCTGAAGATAATATGCAAGGCTTAACCCGCTTATACCTCCCCCCACAATTGCTAATTTTTGCATTTTTTTCTCCTGTAATAAAAAATTATAAAACCAATTATAACCAAAAAAGAACTTAAAATCTGTCCCATTGTTATATGGCCGACAATAAATCCAAGCTGAGGGTCCGGCTGGCGCCAAAATTCACACAGACTTCTGAAAACGCCATATGTAATTAAATACAAAGCTATCAATTCCCCTTTGCATTTGTAAAATTTTTTGTAAAACCAGTAAATAATTATAAAACTAACCAGTCCTTCAAAAAAAGCTTCATATATACCGATAGGATGCCTTAAAGCACCGTCTATATAAACCCCCCAGGGAACATCGGTAATCCTGCCGACAATTCTTTCGTTTAAAAAATTACCGAGTCTTCCGAAAATATATGCAAGCGGAACAGCAAGGGCTACAACATCCACAAGTTTCCACAAATCAATTTTTTTTATCTTTACAAAAAGCAAAGTGGCGAGAATAAATCCTATTACCGCCCCGTGGTAACTCATACCTGCAATACCTACAAATTTTCCGCCTTCAAACGGGTTAAACATTTCCCAGGGATGAAGCAGATAATAACTGTTATCCCCGGGCATATAAAATAAAACATATCCGAATCTTGCACCCAAAATAATTCCTATTTCAGCCCATATAAAATATTCGTCTATTATCTTTTTACTAAAACCCATTTTTTCACCGAATTTAATCCCCAAATAATAACCTAAAACAAGCGCTGTTATATACATAATTGCATACCAGTGAATATGAAAAGGGCCTATATTAAGGGCAACAGGATTTATATAAGAGTAGATATGCTGCCAAAAATTTATCAAATTAGCCATTTTTTATTCTTTTCTCTACTCACTACTCACTATTTTCACCATTTTCTATTGCCTTGGCAATAAGTTCGACAGGATGCATAAATTTTTTATTATCTCCCACTTTATCAAGATGTTCTGTTATCTGCATTCTGCATGCACTGCATTCCGCACTTACAATTTCGGCATCAACCTTTTTAATCATTTCGGCTTTTTTCAACCCTTCTTTTCTTGCTAAATGAAATTTTTCACTCTGAATTGTAATACCGCCAAATCCGCAGCACATATCCGGATTTTCCATTTCATTTATTTGATAATTTTGACTTATAAGAGCTCTCGGTTCTTTTCTTATATTAAACACCTTACCGAAATGACACGCATCATGATATGTGATTTTTTCTTTTTCTTTTGGAAGTTTTGCAAGCCTTTCTTTTAAATCGGTATATTTATAAAACCATTCGGTGGTTCCAAAAATTTTGGATTTTATTTTTTTATGCCTTTCCAGCCACTCCGGCATATGGTATGTTATAAATTCTTCATAATCTTTTTTTAACATCGCAGTACATGTGGCTTCCGGGACAATAATTGCATCAACTTCATCGATAAAACTTTCAAAATATGTAATATTATATTCTACAAGTTCTTTTACTGTTTTAAAATCACCCGTAAAATAAGCCGGTGCCCCGCAGCAAAGCTGCTTTTTAGGAATAAAAATATCAACATTCAAAAATTTAAGCACTTTTATCAGGGCATCGCCAACTTCGGTATAATTGTAATTAGCCATACATCCGATAAATATAGCAACTTTTTTTTGAGGATTTTGTGTTTTTATCCTTTCTGGATATTTTTTTAAAAAAGGTTTTTTCTTAAAATAAGGGAGTAATCTTCCTTTATGTAAAAGAGGTATGGAAAAACGGGAGCGCATAGCATTTTTTTCTTGCTCGATCTTAAACCCACATGTCTGAAAATAAAAACCGAGCCTGCTTACCAAATCATAAGCCCATCTGTTTTTTAAAAGATAAAAAAATGCTCTTTTAAACCAGGCTATTCCAAATTTTTCGGCAATTTCGGCTCTAACATTTTCTATCATAAAATCGGTGGGAATAGAATTGGGGCATATTTCAACACACTGGTTACACAAAAAACAACTTTCAAAAATATCTTTTGCATTTTTATCAAGCTCAATTTCACCAACTTCGACACCCTTCAAGAGATCCAAAAAACCCCTCGGAGATGTGGTTTCGTCAGGATTTATTCCATGAATTGTACATCCCGGAATACACTTTCCACATTTTATACACATATCCGAAAATTCACTGAATTTAAACACCGCGTACCTTTTTTAATAGCAAAATATCAAAACAAAACTATTTTGTCAATTTTCACAACTCACTACTCACCATTTTCACTATTTTTTAAGAGTATTGAGTCTCTCTTCTTTTGTCCCTATAGAAGTAATTTGAATTCCGAAGTTTCCGTCAACGATTACAACTTCTCCTTCACCTATTTTTTTATCCTCTATCAAAATTTCAAGCGGTTCGTTTGCAAGTTGATTAAGTTCAACGATTGAGCCTATATCCATAAAAACAACATCTTTTAAAAGCATAACCTTTGTTCCAATCCTCACACGAAGCTGTAATTTTACATCTAAAAGCATTTCCAAATTTTTAACTTCTGGAAGAGGCTTGGATTTATCTGTCTCTTTTTTTTCTTCAATATGTGTTTTTTTACCGCTGATAATAGAATATATTTTATCATCCAAAAGAATATGACACTCTTTTTTTATATCTTTTATAGAACAATTTAAAACGATGTCATCTGCATAATCAAATTTTTCTTTTTCCTGATTAAAAGTAACATCTTTAATCTGAAATTTTAATTTAGGCAGATTTTCCTGTGCTTCAAGTGTTGTTGAAAGTGATCCGAATATATTGGATACAATTTCTTTTATAGCATCCAAATCGTCTTCATTCATTTCACTTTTCGCCTCTCCCTCACCCGCAAGCATTAAATCTCCAAGAATTGTGGCAATTTCCGGAGGTATAATAACCGCCAATTCACCTTCTTTGGACTGCAGGGTTATTTTTGCATAAGGAGGCTCAATATCTACTTTATGTTTTTCTTCTTTCAAAATTACATCAGGAGCTATTCCTATTAACCCCTCCACCACAGATTTTATTTCATTTATCAAAATATCTATAAAATTATTCATTTTTCTCCCCTGATGTTATATTTTCTATTTTTTCTTTTCTCATTTGTTCAAGTTTTTCCAAAATCTCTTTTACCTCATCATGCTCGGTTTTTAAAATGTGTTTGATTTTGATACTTCTTCTGTATCTGCTGACCCCAAAATCTGCAATAAATTTTTCTCTGCCGTCCACTTTAACAACAACTGTGTCATCGGCCGGCCTATTTAGCTTTATTATATCACCGACTTCCAAATCAATAATTTCCTTCATACTCATATAAGCATATCCGAGTATTGCCTCGAGCTCTATTTTTGCCCCTCTTATAAGTGCTCTCAGTTCCTTATTTCTACTTTTTCTGCCTGTTGTCCCGCTTAGCATTAAATCTCTGTTTGCGAGTTTTGGAAGAAGCGATTCAATAGAAATAACAGGATAACAAATATTCATCATTCCGCTTGTATGACCGATGACAATTTCCATAACAATCATAACAACAATTTCATTCTGAGCAACAATCTGAACAACATTGGGACTTGATTCTTTTGCTTCTATTACCGGAAAAAGTTCCATTATAGGCGACCAGGCTTCTTTCATATTTTGTGTAATAACTCTCAAAATCTGGTCGAGTAGACTAAGTTCTATATCAGTAAATTCCCTGTTAGATTCATAAGAAGAACCCTCCCCGCCCAAAAGTCTGTCTATCATAGGAAAAACAATTGAAGGGTTAATTTCAATTACACCTTTTCCATCAAGCGGTTTTAAAGAAAAAACATTAAAAGATGTCGGACTTGGCAGAGACATTAAAAATTCACCGTAAGTCATCTGGTCGACTGAATGAAGCTGAATTTCAACAATACTTCTCATAAGTGCGGAAATATCACTTGCAAGATTTCTGGCCATTTTGTCATGTATCGCCCTGAGAGAACGGAGCTGCTCTTTACTGACCCTGTTTGGCCTTTTAAAATCATATAAAGTAATTTGGCGCTGTTCTAGTATATCAGGAGCTTTTTCAAGCTCCTCAGGTGCTACGTTTTCTTCCTGAACAACTTCTAAAAGCGCATCAATTTCTTCTTGTGATAAAAGCTCAGCCATTTAATTTTTTCCTTATTTTTCTTATAGCATGTGAATGTATCTGGGAAATCCTGCTTTCGCTGACATTTAATATCTCACTTATTTCTCTTAATGAAAGCTCTTCAAAATAATAAAGTTGAATCACAAGCTGTTCTTTTTCACCCAACTCTTTTAAAACTTTCTTAATTATATCAATTAATTCTTCCTCTTCAACTTTTTTAGAAATATTTTCAAAATAATTTAGCTGCTCTTCTATAGGAAAAACATTATATATTTCTCCCGCTTTTTTTGCTTTTTTTATTTTTTCTATATTTTCGTTTAAAACCTCGGCCAAATATTCGTCACTTGGGACAGTTCCGAATCTGGACATATAATCCTCCGTAATTTTATCAATTTCTTTTACAAGTTTCCTATCAGCCCTGCTTATGGTATCAAGACTTCTTAAAAAATCGAGCATTGCCCCATAAACCCTTTTTTGTGCATATCCCCAAAAATTATCATTCATTTTAGGGTCATATCTTTTTGATAATTTCACAAGTTCTTCAAGCCCGATTGAAACCAGATCATTAAAATCAATACTGCTTGGCAGTCTTTCTTTAAGTCTTGCCGCCATTGCCTTTACAGCGGGCATATAATTAACCGCCAGAGAATCCCTGTATTCTTTTAATGTCTGTTCGTAAGGATTACACATGTTTCTTCTTTAGAATTTTTAGTTCTTCTTCTTCAAATTTTTTTAAAAATTTATAATTTTCATAAATAATATCCTCTTTTTTTTCAAGTTCTTTTATCTGGGAATTAACAATTTTTTCTATTTCGTTTTTATTAAAAATAATATATTTTGAAAGCATTGTATATTTGATAAAAAAAGAAACACTTGCCAAAGAAAGAATATAAAAAGCAGATGTTGTGATAATCACAAACCAAAAAAAATTATATACATCAAAATTTTTCAATATTCCAAATATTACAGCAATAAAAAAACCGCTTACAGTAGAAAAATAGATAAAATTTTCCGCCTTCATTTATTTCCTTTAAAACTGAGAAAATATCTTTTTAAAAAATCTTCCGATTCCTTTATTTTCAGTTTTAAGCACTTTTCGTTCCGAAATTTTTGCTATTTTTTTTGCAATATTATATATCTGTTCGCTGGAAAACGAATAAGGCTCCTGCTTTGTAAAAAGAGCCCTGTTTATAGAACAGTTGGTAATTATTTTATCTTTTTTTAAATATCCTATCATTTGAAGTCTTAAATCTTTTTTTAAATTATGTTTAGCCACATTGTTTATTTTTGAAAATATATTAATTGCTTCTTTTTCGCTGTTAACCTCATTTAAAAACATAAAAATTTTATCTTTTCTTTCACTGATTAATTTAATCATGGCATATGCATCAGTAATGGCGGCAGGTTCAGGTACCGTAACTACAATAATATCATCGCTTGCCTCAAGAAATATTTGAACTTTTTTATCTATTCCCGCACCCGTATCAATAATAAAAAAATCGTAACTATCTAATATTTCAAATTCCGAGAAAAATTTACTGAGGGTAACTTCATCTGCAAAATCCATTATTTCTTCACCGCTTTTTCCCGGGATTAAAATAAAATCCTTTTCTATTTCAACAATAATATCTTTTAAGGAGCATTCGTTTTTAAGTACATTATATATGTTTTTATCACTTTTAACTTTTAATATTACATCCAGATTAGCTAAGCCTATATCAGCATCAAAAAGAGCAACTTTAAACCCCAATTTATGCAGGGCATAACCCAAATTTGCCGTAATTGTACTTTTCCCCACACCTCCTTTTCCACTGGTTATCGCTATAAAATGAACATTTGAGGATTTAGTATTTTTTTCTTGAACCAGTTCTTTGAGTTTATCGGCTTGAGTTTTCAATTAAACTCCTTATTTAAAATACCTTTAAGCAAATAATCGGCCTCGGCCTGTGTTAAATCATCCGGAACTTCCTGTCCTGTCGAAAAATAACTGACAGGTTTTTTTGTTTCAATTAAAAGAGAAAAAATATTTCCATAATTTTTTGTTTCATCAAGTTTGGTAAAAACAAGTGTGTCGATAGGCAAAATTGAAAAATTTTTATAAATATCCAGTAAATCATCATATTTAGTTACAGCTGAAAGAACCAAATTTATATTAATTTCAGAAAACGTATCCACTTTTAAAAAATTTGATAATTTTTCGATTTTTTCTTTATCATGCTGGCTGCTTCCCACTGTGTCAATTAATATATATTCATTATGCCGCAGACTTTCAAGTGCCAGTGAAAAATCGCTCGGGTCCACCACTGTTTCTATAGGAAGTCTCATCATTTTTGCATAAGTCATTAATTGCTCAACTGCTCCTATTCTGTATGTGTCGAGTGTTATTATTCCAACTTTATGACGCTTGGAAAGTTTATAAGCGAATCTGGCGGCCAGTTTTGCAATAGTTGTGGTTTTACCAACCCCGGTAGGCCCCACGAACATCATTATTTTTTTATATGGAGGTGTAATTTCCCTTTCCATTCTTACAGGTATCATTTTTTTAAGAAGTGTATAAAAATATCTTTTTATCGTTTCAGAATTTTTTCTCATTTTTAAAGGCATATATTTTATTGTAAGTTTCATTATTTCGTCCAAATGTTTTTCATTAATTCCACTTGAACGGGAAAGTGCATATATTTCACTGAATTCGGGAGGCAACTGTAATTCATTTTTATTTGCAATTTCCCACATACTCGCTTGTAAAAATTTTAATGTGTCAGAAATTTTTGTAACCTGTTTTTTAAGTTCAATTATTTCGTCATTTTTTTTTGGCGTTAAATTCGGCTGATTTATAATTTCTTTATTTTCTTTTTTTGAGATAGAAGATATTTCTTTTGCAGCACTTGAAAGTTTTAACATAACCTCTTGTGTATGCGCTTTATCACTCATCGGTTTTCTGGGCATGATATTGGCTTCTTCAACAGCTACAACAATTTCATACAGACCCGGGCTTGTAAGGGTTTTTTTCTTAATTTCTTTGCTTGAAACAATTACAGCGTCATCCCCCACCTCTTCTTTTACTTTTTTCAAAGCCTCGGTATAACTTTCAGCCGTATATGTTTTTAACTTCAATTTAATCCTTTAAAATAAGTGGAATTAACACCGAATCCCTTTTTTTGAAAAAAGGATGCGGTAAAATTAATTTTTTTGTATTAATTTTTATTTCATTAAATATAATTATATCCAAATCCAACGTTCTTGGTGCATTTTTAAATGTTCTAACTCTTCCAAATTTTTTTTCCACATATAATAAAAAATTTAAAAGCTCAATTGGAGAAAAATTTGTTTTTATTATCATAATGGTATTATAAAAATCATTTTGAGCCAAATATCCAAAAGGGGGGTTTTTATAAATTATTGAAGTTTTTATAATATCTATTTTGGGATGATTTGATAAAAACAGATAAAGTTTTTTGAATCTTCTTATACAGTTTCCGATATTACAGCCAATTCCAATTAAAGCAATATTTTTTTTATTGCTTTTTTTATAACTGTCCGGATAAAATGTTATATGTATAATTTTTCTATTATCACTAAATTTAAATCCTTACATTCATTCTTAATTTTCCATTTTTAATTTTCCATTATTCACCGTGGCCGCTTTTGATAGCCAGGTAAGCTTAATTCGCTTTGCTCATTTGCGCTCATTTTCCGTTCTCCATTTTACATTTTTCATTTTTAACTTATTTAGGCATTCCCCTCCCTGCAATATATCCGTATATTCTTCTTATTATTCTTTTGATGACAGGAGTAAAATCTCCTTTTTTTATAGCTCTTTTTATTGCGTTAATATCGCCTAAATATTTAGCTGTTTTATAAAGAATACTTCTAATTTTACCAATGCTCATTTCCCCCTCCTTTTTTAATACAATCCACTATTTATAATTTACACATTTTCGCTTAACACCTTGGTTTTACCGTTATAATCAATCATAACCATATCCTCTATTCTTACACCAAATTCATTTGGCAGATATATGCCCGGCTCTATTGTAAAAACCATACCTTCTTGAATAATTATATCATTTCTTGAATTAACAAAAGGCCATTCGTGAATATCAAGCCCTACCCCATGCCCAAGGGAATGGACAAAATATTTCCCGTATCCGGCATCTTCTATAATTTTTCTGGCTGTTTTATCAAGAGTGGAAATTCTTTCGCCTACTTTTACGGTTTTAATAGCTTTTTCCTGAGCTTTTAAAACAATATCATATATTTTTTGCATTTTTCGGTTTTTAAATTTTTGAAATTTACCCATCGATATATTCTTATTTATTGAAACGGTTCTTGTTCTGTCAGAACAGTATCTTTTATATTTGATTCCCGCATCAAGTAAAAGCAAATCATTTTTTTTAAGTTTTTTATTTGTAAGTTTTGCATGGGGTTTTGCGGCATTTTCATTAATTGCCACTATCGGAGCAAAACTGAGTTCTCTTTTTCCCCTACAGGTTAGTTTTTCTTTAAATCTGTATGAAAGTTCATATTCATCGATACCGCTTTCAATTGCTTTAGAAAATTCATCAAAAGCTTTTGCACCAAGTTTCGCTGCTTTTTTAATTATTTCAAGTTCATTTTGTTTTTTTATCATTCTCTTTTTATGTGAATAATTTTTATCATTTTTAAGTTTCACAGCTGCTGATAAATAATCATATTCTTCTTTTGACCAGTTAAGCGGGTCGATAATTAGTTTTTTAACCCTTTTTTTAAGAATAATTTCTCTTGCTTTTTTTATTAAATTTCTCTCTTCAATAACTTCGGCTTTTGCTTTTTTGGCCTCAAGGGTATATCTCCCGTCTGTTATTAAATATTTTTCTCCGTCAAGTGAAAGTAAAATGCAGTTATCGTTTGAATAACCGCATTCATAATAAATTTCGTTTTCTTTATTTAATATAAAATTTTCCATTTTCACCACTCACTACTCACCATTTTCACTACTTACTTTTTTTTGCGCTTCTTTTGCCATTTTAATTTCATTTAAAATCTGCATCATTGCAAGCAAGCCTAAATGATAACTAAAAGGTCCGAACCCGCTTACCGTTCCGGCTGCAACATCCGAAATAAGGGATTTTTTTCTAAAATCTTCTCTTGATTGAATGTTGCTCATATGAATCTCAATCACGGGTATAGGAATATTTCTAAGGGCACTGACGGCATCTCTTATTGCAATTGAATAATGAGTTAAAGCGGCTGGATTAATTATAATCCCGTCTGTTTTGTCACTAACAGATTCCTGAATTGAATCCACAATATCACCTTCGTGATTTGATTGATAAAATTCAATTTCAAATCCGTTTTGTTTGGCTACAACCTCCATATTTTTATTGATGTCTTCAAGTTTCATAGACCCGTAAATATTTACTTCCCTGATTCCCAACATATTCATATTCGGTCCGTGTATTACTTTAATTTTCATAAAATCTCCTTTTTTATTGTAATTATATTAAAATTTGGCATATAATTTGCTTTAACTTAATAAAAAGGAACAATTTTGCTTAAACTTAAAGCTGATTATGTATTAACTTTTAAAGAAAAAAGTGATATTCTTTTAAATGCCGAAGTATTGTTTGACAAAAAAATAATAAAAGTCGGATATAATTTAGATGAAACTCCCGCCGTCTATTTAGGTAAAAATTCGGTTTTAATGCCTGCACTTATCAACAATCATACCCATTTAGAATTTTCTTCAAACAAAACCACACTAAAATATGGGGATTTTATTACCTGGCTAAATTCTGTTATTCAAAACAGGGAAAATCTTTTTACAAAATGCAATTCCAAATGTTATAAAGATTCAATAAATGAAATGAAAAAAAGCGGAATATGTGCTTTCGGGGAAATAAGTTCAAGTGGCAATGATTTAAAATATTTAACCAAACAACCGTTAAAAGTTGTTTATTTTAATGAAATTATAGGTTCAAACCCGGCTGTTGCTGATATACTGTATCAGGATTTTTTAGCACGTCTTGAAAACAGCAAAAAATATGAAAACGAGAAATTTAAAACAGGCATTTCTATTCACTCCCCCTATTCAGTCCATCCTGTTTTAATGGATAAAGTTATAGATATTGCTAAAAAAGAAGAAATGGTCATGCAAACCCATTTTATGGAAAGCAATGCGGAAAGACTCTGGCTTGACCAAGGAAAAGGAGAATTCAAACTTTTTTTCGAGCAGAATTTTAAACTCTCACATCCGCTAATAAAACCGATTGAATTTATACAAAAATTTAAAGACACTAAAACAACTTTTATACACTGTGTTCACGCCAATGAAAAAGAATTGGAAGAAATAAGCAATATAAAAGGATTTATATCACATTGTCCCATATCAAACAGACTTTTAAATACCGGATTACTTAATTTGGAAAATGTTAAAAACAAATTAATAGATTATTCGGTTGCAACAGACGGAAAAAGCTCAAATTATTCACTTAACCTTTTTAAAGAAATTAGAGCTGCCCTGCTTATGCAAGTTGAACTTCATCCAAAATATTTAGCAAAAGATTTATTAAAAGCGGTAACAATTAATGCGGCGAAATCTTTGGGACTTAATAACGGCAGTATTGAACCAACAAAAGATGCGGATTTAATAAGTTTCAAATTACCTGAGAAGGTTAATGATATTGATAATTTGTTTCTTCAAATTATTTTACATACAAATGAAGTGGATTATTTATACATAAACGGAGAGGAAATTAATCTGTAATATTTATAATTTCCACTCTTCTGTTTAATGCTCTGTTTGTTGAAGTTGTATTTGGAACTAAAGGATAATCTTCTCCACATCCTTTTACAACAATCATTTTAGGATTTACACCGAATTTTATCAATAATTCAGCCACAGCCTTTGCTCTTCTCAAAGACAATTTTTTGTTATACTCTTTTGAACCAATATTATCAGTATGTCCGGCAACTTCGATTTTTTTAATATTAGAATTGGATTTTATTGCAAGGGCGATTTTTTGAATATCTTTATAATATATCTTTTTTACATCTGCCTTGTTAAAATCAAAATTAATTCTTAATGTTGCAATTATAGGACATCCGTTATGATCAACCGCAAATCCTTTCGGTGTGTTCGGACATTTGTCAAATTTATCTATAACACCGTCTCCATCGGAATCTTTTACTTTTTCACTTTTATACACAACCTTTTCTTTATATACGGTTTTTACTTTTTTTAAAGCGGTTTCATTTTTATCTTTCCATCCCGCAACTTTTTGATTACCGGCCAAATCAACAACATTTGTTGCCAGCGGTTTATCTGCACATCCTGCGAATAAAAATACCAAACTTCCCAAAACAATTAATCTTTTCATATTATCTCCCTTTTAAAATTTCTCTTTGCCCTTTACTGTTAGGTTTGGAGAGTATCCCCATTTTTTCCATCTGTTCAATTAAATTAGCTGCTCTATTATACCCAATATTTAGTCTTCTTTGAAGATAACTTATGCTTGTTCTTTTTTCTTTTAATACTATTTCTTTCGCTTCATCAAATAATTCATCCAGATCATCGATATTTTCAAGTATTTCACTTTCTTCGTCAAGGGTATTCAAAAAGCTTACGTCATATTCAGGCTCTCTTTGATTTTTTAAGAATTCCACAACTTTTTCAATTTCCTCTTCACTGGCAAAAGGGGCATGGAGTCTTATAAGCCCTGTAATTCCCGGAGGCGTAAAAAGCATATCACCACGCCCTAATAAACTTTCAGCGCCAAATTGATCAAGAATAACCTTGCTGTCAATTTTCTGCCCTACTTTAAAGCTGATTCTGCTTGGCAAATTTGCTTTAATAAGTCCTGTTACAACATCTACACTCGGGCGCTGGGTAGCAACTATCAAATGTATTCCGCTAGCCCTTGCCATTTGTGCGAGTCTGGCAATAGAATATTCCACATCTTTACCGCTTGTCATCATTAAATCGGCTAATTCATCTATAATTATAACTATATACGGCAGTTTTTCTTTTACTTTTTGATTAAACCCCTCAATATTTTTAACCCTCATTTTAGCCATCAGCTTATAGCGTCTTTCCATTTCCTTAACCATAGCGTTAAGAGCCACTATAGCTTTTTTAGATTCCGTAATTACAGGCGTCAGTAAATGTGGAATATCGTTATAAATGGAAAATTCAAGCATTTTAGGGTCAATCATTACAAATTTAAGCTCATCGGGTGAGTTTCTGTATAAAAGGGATAAAATCATAGCGTTAATTCCCACACTTTTACCACTGCCGGTCGTTCCTGCTATCAATAAATGCGGAAGTCTTTTTAAATCGGTTACAAAAGGCTCCCCTACTATATCCTTGCCCAAAGCTATGGTCAGAGGGGATTTTGCTCTTTTGAATATAGAACTTTCAAGAATTTCCCTTAAATAAATTGTCTGCATTTTATCATTTGGTATTTCAATCCCCACCACATCTTTCCCGGGAATTGGAGCCTGAATCCTGATTGACTGGGCTTTAAGCGCCATAGCCAAATCATCCTGCAAAGCCAAAATTTTACTTACTTTTATATGCGGAAGAGGCTTAAATTCAAATGTGGTAACCACAGGTCCGACATAATATCTTACAACATCGCCTTCTATTTTAAACTGTTTAAGCTTTTCAATCAATATTTTAATTTTTTTATCAATTTCTGCTTCGTTTATTACTTTTTTCTCATTTTTAGGTTTTGCCAAAAAATCCATTGGAGGAAATTTCCAGTTTTTAGGCAAATCCCTTTTACCCGTTTCAATCTGGGAGAGCAATTTTTTGGTATCTTCTAAAACTTCAACTTTAGTTACATTTTTCTCTTTTTCATTTTCTTTTTTACTTTCAATCTCTTCACTTGGCTTCTTGGCTTCTTGGCTACTACTTGCTTCATTTTCAATTATCTCTTTTTCCTCTTCAAAATCATTTTCTTCATCCAAAAGCCCATTCTCAATTTTTATCTCATTTTCAATTTCTTCACTTGAAACTTGGTCCTTGGTACTTGGTTCTTGCTTCTTGGCAACTTGGCTACTATTTTCTTCTTCATTGTCCATTATACATTTTCCACCATAGCCGTTTTTCAAACGGCCAGGTGAGCTTGATTCGCTTTGCTCATTTGCACTCATTTTCACATTTTCACTATTTTTATCATTTTCCATTAAGTTTAATATTTTATCTTCAAAAATCAAAAACACTCCCCAGGCAAACATTACCAATATTAAAATCCAAATGCCAAATATCCCTATGTATTTTTGCAAAGAAAAAATAAACAGTTTTGCAATTATCCCTTTATCAAAAATTTCATATTGTATTAAAAGTAAAGCAAAAAAAATAAAAATTCCGCCTAATACTTTAAGAGAAAAATCAAAATTAAATTTTTCTTTATAAAAAGCATATAAAATATAAATTAAAAAAAGTGGAAAAATATATGCTATATATCCAAACAACAATAAATTTGTTTTTCCAAGAAACGAACCGAATTTACCTACATATGAAAAAGAAGGAAAAATTGTAGAAAGAAAAAAATAAACAAAAAACGCAAATAACAATAAATATAAACTTTTTCGCAAAACCAGCCTTTTTAAACGCAATTTTACCTTAAATAATTAAGAAGCGTCAAATCATTTACTTTTGCGATAGAAGCCAAAAGTGCCTGATATGAAGTTTTCAGTGAATTTAGCCTCATTGTGGCTTCCCCTATGTCGGTATCTATATTTTTTGATTGAAGCGTTTTAGTATGAATCGTTAATGCATCGACTCTTTCGATACTCATATCAAATTCATTGCTTACAGCACCTATTTTTGCATGAAGCTTTCTTACATGATCACTCAAATGATCAATCTCTTCAATTGCACCCTGAATTCCAAAATTTCTGGGATTATCCGAATTTCCGTCCGGATAATTAGTTCCGTTTTTTACGGCATTAATTGCATTTTGCAACATACCGAAAAAATCCACTTTTGCGCTATCTATTGTAATTGCGTCATTGGCCTGAAAAGAAACATTGTTATTATCATCAAAAATAGAAATATCAATTTTTGAAGGATTGTTATTTAAATCTTTTATATAAAATTTTCCGTTTTCCATACCGCTTTTGACTTCTTTTTTTGCATTGTCAAGTGCAGTGAAATAACTGTTTTCATCATTATTAGCCGGAACATTTCCGCTTGTAATCATTGAAATTACATCACCGAGCTGCCTGAATGTAAATCCTTTTACTTTTTTTTCTTTTTGACATATTTTACAGTTATTAGGGTCGGTTTGTGAATAAGTGGTTATAATATCGTGTGCCGGTGTTTTATTGCCCTGGGAATCGAAAATATCATATTTACTGCCGTTTATCTCAAAATAACTCAAATGCCCGTCGCTGTCTTCACTGTCTTGAAGAACTATTTTTGCTGTATTAAAATCTCCGTTTTTATCTCTAAACCTAATTTCAAGCGTTTGTGGCATTTCATCAGTTCCCATAATATCCGTTAAACTTGTATCATCAGTAGCAATTCCTTGGGCATCAGGATTTTCAATTTTATAAATAACCCCGTCTTTTATATATGTTTTATAATCTTTTATAATTTGAGTTTTATTACCTTCTATTAAATTACCGTTTTTCCCCATAAATAACTTATCAAAATTAACTGCGTCCTTACTTCTGAATGCCTGAAGTTTGTTTCCGCTGCTGTCATCTGCCTCTATTGAAACAGAAAATTTGGAGGTGTCATTTTTATTTGTTAAAGAATTATCTGTTATTATCAGTTTTCCTTTTTCTATTTTTACGTCAACATCTCCAAAATTACTTTTTATTTTGTCTATCAAATCCTGCATGGTTGTAGTTGATGTAATATTTAAAGTAGCATTTACACTGTTTCCGTTTGTATCTGTCCCTCTTAATGTCAAATGGTCTATTGTCTGAATAGATCCATCACCGCTTCTAATTGCTTTTGAGCCTATTACATTTTGAATTAAATCAGAAGGTAAAGCGTCTCTAGAATTATCAATCAATCTAAAAATACTTCCAAATTTAAAAATTCTGTTATCAAAATAAGCGTTGTTTGCTTTTATTGTATCAAGATTTCTGATTGAATTAAAATTACTTTTTTGAAAAGAGGCAATATAATCCCCGTTTTTAACAACATCTCCAAGTGAATTTTCATCCCTGTCGCTTGCAACCATATAAAAATCCGTAATTAATTTTCCGCTATTTACGTCTTTTATCTGAATTTCACCCATTTTATTGATGCTTACATCAACTTTTTTAGTAGTTTGGGTATTTCCGTAAAGTTCCCCTATTTTTTCCAAAAGTGTAGAAACCTTTTCGCTGTTTTTTAATGCAATTTTTGAATTTATCGTTTCACCCTGCGGGTTTTTCCCTTTTATATAAAAATAACTTATTCCGTCAGAATATGTTTTTGTAGCCGAATCATAATTATCCTCTACACCGCTTAGCATTCTAATTTCGCTATCTGCACTAACGGGGATATTTTGGGCAACACTGTCAGAATCGGGTATTTGATTATGCTCTTTTATATGTTTGTCAATATAAAGTTTTCCGTCACTTCCTCTTACTACAAACTGGGGATTGGCTTTCATTTTGTCAAACTGGGGAATATTTAAGCTTAAATGTTTATTATAATCATTATCCCTTCCTAAAAACAGGCTCTTTCCATCAATATTATACTCCCTCTCGACGCCCGCACCCAAAAATGCCTTCACACTTTCGCCGTTTCCCTGATATTTTAATTCGTCATTAACAGGCTTTGTATTAAACATACTGCCGCTGAAGATATATTTTCCGTCAATTGAGGTGTTTGCCAAATCCTTTAAATGATTAAGCTCTCCTTCAAGTTCATCTGCTATTGCTTCACGGCTTGTTTTGTCATTTGTATCGTTTGCGGCGTTTAACAGTTTTGTTTTAAACGAATCGAGTGTTGTTACAATATCGTTCATTGTAGTGTCTGTTTCGTTTGCAAATGTCTTGGCAAAATTGGCGGAATTTTTAATCTGGGTAAATGTGTTAAGTTTCTCCTGAAATTTTAAATCATTTACAAAAACAGTTGGATTGTCATCCATATTTTGAATTTTTTTACCGGTTGATAATTCTGTAGTGGTTTTATTAAGCTCACTTAATGTTCTTTGCTGATTAATTAAAAAATTATTATACATTGTAAACTGGGTAACTCTCATTTTTAACCTTCCAAGGTCTCATTTTTTTTATATTATCAAGCAATCTTTATTCCATATCGGCAAAAAAATGTAAATTTAAACCCTTAGAATACAATAACGGCCGGTTTTTCCATTTCTTTAGCTTTTTTAGCAAAATTTTCAAGGGTTGTCTTTATAACCTGTTTTTTAAGCGAATTTATTATTGCAACTTTTTTTAACGGGTCTATTCCTATTTCAAGTGCTTTTTTTTGTATATGTCTTGCACGGCTTAGTCCCATTAAAACTACTATTCTTAAATTTTCTTTTTTAAGCTCTTCAATCCAGTCAAGATTTATTCTTTTGTCTCTTAAATGAGCTGATACTATTAAAACAGTATCTTTTTTTCCTCTGATTGTTAGCGGAATTCCAGCAAAAGTAGGAGCTGATATTGCACTGCTAAGTCCCTCAACAACTTCAACATTTATACCTTCTTTGGTAATAGCTTCTAATTCCTCAGCACCTCTTCCGTAAATAAATGGATGTCCAGATTTTAATCTGCCGACAATTTTTCCTTCTTTAGCGTATTTTAAAATAAGAGCGTTTATTTCTTCTTGTTTTCTTGAATGTTTTCCTTTCTCTTTTCCTACATAAATTTTTTCGCAATTTTCTGGTAATAAATCTAAAATTTCAGGATTTATTAAATGGTCATATAATGCTACATCAAGTGTTTTTAATGTATTATAGGCTCTAATTGTAAGCAAATCTGTATCACCGCTTCCGCATCCTATTAAAAATACTTTTGAAGTCTCTTTTTTTATTGTTTCGTAATCTTTTTTTCTATCTAACTCAAAACTATCAGGCAAAATCCTCTCAATTCTGTCTCTTATTACCTGAGTCAGTCTCGGACTTTTTCCATTACTACTTACACAAACTTCTAAATCACCTTTTTTAGCAATGCTTCCAAAATAAAAATCACAAAATTCCGGCTTATCAACCACATTTAATAAAAAATTCTTATTTTCAAGTAAAAGTTTTGTTACATTCTCATTACCAGTTGCATCAATTACTACATCATATCCATTTAAATCGCTTATTTCAAATTCTTTTAAGGTTACATCATAAGGAAAATTATCTATTTTTTCTTTTGCTATAATTTCAAATTCAACTCCACATTTATTTAAAACATCAGCCTTTTGTTTAGCAACTTTTCCTGCACCTATAATTAAAGCTTTTTTAATTTTTAAATTGATAAGCATTTTCTTCCTTTAATTTTAATGGATTATATCGGAATGTTTTTTTAAGTTTATTTATAAAATGTATAAATTTTTTAATTTTACTGATTAATTTTTATACAATATATTAATACTATTTTTATCTTTTTATTGTTAAAATTCGTCTGTATAAATTTAAAAGGAGATTTTATGAAACTTAAAAAATTATTAACAATCGGACTTGGGGTGTCGGTATTCGCTTCAACACTGCTTGCAGATGTGGAAAAGAAAAAAGTAACAATTGGATTTATTGCACTAACTGACTGTGCACCAATTGTAATTGCAAAAGAGAAAGGTTTCTTTAAAAAAGAAGGACTAAAAGTTAAATTAGTAAAAGAGGGCGCAGGATGGCCTGGAATTCAGCAAAAAGTAATTAATGGACAATATGATTTTTCACATGCTCTTGCTGGTATGCCAATTGCTGCAACTCTTGGACTTATGGGACATGCCCATTTAGTTGCACTTTTAAGCTTAGATTATAATGGAAATGCTATTACTTTTGGTAATAAACTGGTAAAAGAAATGGTTAAATTTGGTCTTGATAAATATAAAAGACCGGTAGGAAGCGAACCACTTAAAAAATATATTGATTACTTAAAACAAAAAGAAGGGAAAAATTATAAACCACTTGTATTTGGTATGGTAGGACCATACTCAACTCATAATTATGAAATTAGATACTGGATGGGAACAAGCGGAATAGACCCAGACAGCGATACAAAATTAAAACCATTCCCGCCTCCAACAATGCCTCAAAACTTAATTGCAGGAAATATTCAAGGTTATTGTGTTGGTGAACCTTGGAATGAAAGAATAGTTATGGCAAGAAAAGGCAGTGCCTTAGTTACAAACTATGATATCTGGAATAACAATCCTGAAAAAGTTTTGCAAGCTAGAGCAGATTTTGTAAAAAAATATCCAAAAACTACAAAAGCTGTAATGAAAGCTATTATTGAAGCCCAAATGTGGCTTGATGAAAGTTGGAAACACAGAAAAGAAGCTGCAAAAATTTTAAGTAAAAAACAATATGTTTATGCACCTGTAAAAGTTCTTGAAAAATCAATGACAGGAACATTCCAATATGTAGCCGGGCATAAGTCAGAGCCAAATCCAATGTTTAACGTATTTGCAAATTATTATGCCGCATATCCGTTTTATTCACACGGAATGTGGTTTATAACTCAAATGTATAGATGGGGACAGTTAAAAAGACCTGTTGATATGAAAAAAGTAATTGAATCAGTTTATAAACCGAAACTGTTCTCAGAAGTTGCAAAAGAAGTTGGTTATAAACTGCCACCAAGTCCATGGAAAGTAGACGGAATTGATAAATATAATAAATTTATGGATGGAAAAGTATTTGACCCGAACAAAGCTGTTGAATATATTTACAGCTTCAAAGTAAAACATCCGGCAGTTAGTGAAAATGAGCTTAAAAAAGTAAATACTTGGGAAGGAAGCCTTAAAACAGTTCAGCCAAAATATGAATGCCCATATGGTGTAGCCGGATGTGCAGACCCTAAATATGTAACAAAAAAATAAAGGTTTTAGATGAAAAAAGTGAATTGGGTTGTAAAAATAATTTTGCCAATACTTACATTTATTGCAATAATAGGGGTTTGGGATGCCCTTTCAGCCAATATTGAGAATTTACCGGGCCCAAAAGATGTCTGGATTGCAGCATTTGGGGGAAATGTTGACGGAGAAGTTGTAAAAGGGGTTTTAACTGATCCTTTTTATATAAATTCTGATGAGGATAAGGGTATTTTTTGGCAGGTGTTAGCCTCTTTGGAAAGAGTGTTTGGAGGATTTATCCTGGCGATAATAATAGGTGTTCCAATCGGTTTTATGATTGGAATGAGTAAAAAATTTTATTATGCCCTAAATCCTTATATTCAAATATTAAAGCCGGTGTCTCCGCTTGCCTGGCTTCCACTGTTTTTATTAATTTTTCAGGCAATTAACCCAACGGCAATTGCAACAATTTTTATTACATCAATATGGCCGATTATTTCCAATACGGTTTTGGGGGTTCAGAGTGTAAATAAAGATTATATCAATGTTGCAAGAGTACTTAAATTTTCACCGATAGAAATGGTGTATAAAATTATGCTTCCTGTATCGGTACCTTATATTTTTACGGGAATGAGACTATCCCTTGGTATAGCATGGATTGTAATTGTCGCTGCCGAAATGCTAACAGGTGGAACTGGTATCGGTTTTTGGATTTGGGATGAATACAATAATCTAAATTATCCGCATATTATTATTGGAATTATCATAGTTGGGATTGTTGGATGGATATTAGATACCATCATGGGTAAAATAGCAGACTTTTTTGATTACAGAAAAAGAGGGAGAGCGTAATGAGTATTGAAAATTATTTAATTTTAGAAAATATTGAAAAAAGATTTCCTATTCCGGGAAAAGAAGATTATGTGGCCATAACTGATATAAACTTAACTATCAAAAAAAATGAAATAGTCTCAATCATTGGGCACAGCGGCTGTGGTAAATCAACATTGCTTAATGTAATTTCACAGCTTGAGCCTCAGACAAAAGGTAATGTAATTTTAGAAAACAAAGAAATAAAAGGCCCGGGACCTGACAGGGCGGTGGTTTTTCAAAACCATTCTCTTCTTCCTTGGCTTAGTGTTTATAAAAATATTGAAATGGCGGTAAAAAAAGTAATGCCTGATTTATCAAAAAATGAATTAAAAGAAAGAGTGGAAAAATTTATTGACATGGTACATTTAACTCAGGCAAAAGACAAATATCCCGATGAAATTTCAGGCGGTATGAAACAAAGGGTCGGTATTGCAAGAGCAATTGCAGTAAGACCGAAAGTATTGCTTATGGATGAGCCTTTTGGTGCACTTGATTCATTAACAAGAGCAAATTTACAAGATCATTTAATGAGAATTCAGCAAAACGTTAAAAATACAGTTATTATCATTACACACGATGTTGATGAAGCTGTACTTTTAAGTGACAGGGTTGTTATGATGACAAACGGACCTGCTGCCACTATTGGTGAAATCCTTGAAGTAAATCTCCCTCGCCCAAGAGACAGGGTTGCTCTTCAGGAAGACCCTGAATATATCAGATGCAGAGAAGCCATACTCGAATTCTTATATCAAAAATTTGCAAAAGAAGACGAATAATATCCATTCTATTCCTCCTTTTTGCCCTCCTTAAAAAATTTAAATTTTTCTTATATTTACAGGAGTATGGTTGTAGTCCGGCTCTTTACTGACCGGATCTAAAATAGGGTTAGTTAGGAAATTAACTTTTCTATAATGCATTAGAATTGCCACAACTCCTTTTTTTATTTTACTTTTTTTGACTTTCAATGTAACTTTTCCAAATTTAGATTCAATATTAACTAAATCACCTTCTGCAATTCCTAAATCTTTCATATCCTCTTCATTAATTTCTACAAATTCAACTTCATCTTTTATAACCTGTCCTGTTTTTGTCATACTATGCCAGTGGTTTTCATGGCGTGTAGTAATTAGTAAAAACGGATATTTACTATCAGGTTTTAAGCTTCTGTTTTGTTTTTCAACCCATAAAAGATTTGCTTTTTTATTAGGTGTTAAAGCTTCTTTTAAATTTTCTCCCCATCTAAAAGGCTTTTCTTTTAATTTTTCATAATCACACTCATAAACGTTCATATCAGGGCTTAGTCTTGTCATCTCTTTATACTCGTTAAACACTTCTTTACCTGAATTAAAATCAAATCCGCTAAATCCAAGAGCTTTTGCTATATTAGCAAAAACTTCCCAGTCCTGTTTTGTCTGTTTTTTTCTAAAAGGCATTTGCAAAGTAATTAATCTATCCAAATTAGTCTGAGTACCTTCCTTTTCTCCCCAAGGAGCAACCGGAATTATCAAATTAGCAAATTTGCTCGTTTCACTTCCTTTATATGCATTTAGTTCAACTACTAAATCAATTTCACTAAAAGCTTTCTCAGTTTCGCTTCTATTTGGCAAGTGATACACAGGGTCTGTATGAGCTACAATTAAGACTTTTAATTTGCCTTTTTTTACCATTTCATCAGCAGTTAGACCAGGTTTATTTGGAATATTTTCAGTTTTCCAAAATTCTTCTACTTTTTTTACATTCTCAGGAGTATAATCTAAATGAACAGCTAAGGTTGTAGCAAGTCCCCCGACTTCTCTTCCTCCCATAGCATTAGGCTGACCGGTTAGAGATAAAGGACCGTTTAAATCTTTAAACATTTTACCTGTTAATATAAAAAGATTTATAAAAGCAATATTTTTTTCAACCCCCTCGCTGCTTTGATTAAGCCCCATTGTCCAGCTTCCGACAATATTTTCATTTTCTCTCCACATCTCAGCTAATTTTTCAAACTTATCTTTGCTAACCCCGGCAAGTTTTAAATATTTATCAATATCTACTTTTTTTAGTTCTTCAAAATATTCATCATTAAAATTAACTTTTTCTTTTAAAAACTCAAAATCAACCATTCCTTCATCTAAAAACTTTTTAGCAAGAGCTAAAAATAGATAAATATCCCCACCCACATTTATATCAATATACAAATCAGCTATTTTTGCCGTTTTTGTAAATCTTGGATCAATTACTACTACTTTTAATCCATTTTTTTTAGCTCTTTTAATTCTATTGAAAAATACAACATGCGCTTCTGCAATATTGCCTCCGGCTACAATATATAAATCTGAATTAATAGCATCTTCCATAGTTAAAGGCACATAATCGCTTCCTATTGTTTTTTTATATCCTACAACAGCGCTTGCCATACATGTTCTTGAATTAGTATCAACATTTGCTGTATTTATAAATCCTTTACCAAGTTTGTTTGCTATATAATAATCTTCATTTAAAAGCTGGCCTGAGAGATAAAATCCGATTTTCTCAGGAGTTGAAGCTTTTATTTTATCTGTAATGATTTTTATTGCTTCTTCATAGCTTATTTCTTTAAACTCTTCATTTTTATTTTTACGAAATAGTGGTTTTAAGATTCTATTATTTACAACTTTATCTTCAAGACTTCCTTTTTTGCATATAAGCCCTCTATTTGCAGGATAATCTTTTAGAGGTTTTATTCTGTTTTTAATCTCAAATCCGCATCCAACGCCACAATAACTGCAAACACTTTTAAATTTCATCTATCACCTCACTCCATACCTGATATTTCCCGCTTACCATATTATCAATAATTTCATAAATTCCGCCTTTATATCCAAATTCTTTTAAGCTTTTAACTTGTAGCGGATTGAATAGATTGTCAAATGCGTGTGTTTTTGTTATTTGATAAAATAGCTTATCTCCAATTTCTTTTATTTCAAAATATTCAATTTTATTTGATTTGAGAGGCAGGGTTGGTAAAAACTCAAAATGTTTAGCATTGAATTTCATAATAAATCCTACTGCCCACTCGCTCATATTAGTTTCTTTATACCACTCTTCATAAGGCAGTTCACTACCTTTATAAAGTTTCATCATAGGAATAATATATTTTTCAAGTTCATCCAATGCAACTTTTAAAACTTTTTTGCCTTCTTTTTTAGAATTTCCTCCCACATAAATTTCTACACCCGGGACTATACCGGAATCTTTTTTAACTTTTGCGCCTACAAATCCAAAATCTCCAACCCCGTGAATCCCGCAACCTTTAACACATGCAGACCAGTGAAATTTAACAATTCCATCAATCGGCACTAAATCATTAAGCCTGTTTGCCAAATTTATAGCATCGTGTTTATTTTCAATTACCCCAAAAGAGCATGTTTTTATACCTGCACATGCTACGAGATTGTTAAAATATGGATTTGGAGCATATTTTTTATATAATGAACTTTTTTCAACAATACCGGATACTTCAGTAATATAAAAGTTTTGGTCAAATGTTAATTTAATCACACCTCTGACACCTTTTGCAATTCTTGCTGCTTCAATCATATCACTTCCGCTAAAAATTCCAGAAGGAACTATAAATTTATATGCATATTTTCCTGAAACAAGTTCTTCTTTTAGGAAATAATTTATTTTAATATCTGTTAAAAGCTCACTTGTCTTAACAAATTTATAATCTAAATATTCTTCTAATGCTTTTATGAAATTTTCAATTCCGACTTCTCTAATTAAAAATGCAAAGCGGTTTTTATTTCTGTTGTCTCTAAATCCATATTTTTTATAAATTTCTTTAATTCCCCTAAATAACAAAACAGCCTCGTTAATATCTACAAAAATTTTAGAATCAATTCCCATCATACCGACTCTACCGCCCATAAAAACCCTAAATCCGTATTTTCCTCCGCTTTTAGCAAGTGCAAATCCCAAATCCTGGGTAAATACGTTTGAAGTGTTCTTAAAATTTCCACAAATACCAATATTGAATTTTCTAGGAAGCGTGCATACTTCTTTTTTTAAAAACTCTTCTTCTAATTTTTCTCTTAAAATCCTATCATCTATTACCGAGCTTTTAGAAATTCCTGCCATTGGGTCGGTTAAAATACCCCTGAAATTATCAACTCCTGTCTGATAGGTTATTACTCCCACACTTTCAAGTTCATTCAATACTTTATAAAGATTTTCTTCTTTAATATATCTAAGCTCAAGCTGGGCTCTTGTAGTAAGGTCTATATAATTATTTCCGTATTTTTTAGCAATTTCTCCAATTTTAAGAGCTTTTATCGGAGTTAATTCTCCGTCTTGGATTCTTACTCTTAGCATATAATCATCTGTATTTTTTTTATAAAAAGCCCCAAAACATTTTAGAAAAAAATTTCTGTCTTCCGGTAATAATTTGTTATTTTTCAGTCTTTCAAGAGCTTCAAAAGGAGTTGAGGTTTCTTTTATTTTTTCAATTTTATTAATTTTTTTGTGTCTGTTTGAAACTTCTTCTAAAATCTTTAACATTTTATTCCTTTTTTTAAAGATTTTATCAAAAATAGTTCCATTTAATAATCATATTATTGAATAAAATTTATACATTTATGAATAAATTTTTTTATTTATACAGTTTTACTGCCCACCGCTTACTATCTTAAGCGCTTTTGAAAGAATTGAAGTTGTGGCATTTTCAACATAAAATTCATCATCTTTTTTTATACAGTTTAAAGAAACTTTTTTATCCCCTATCCTAACCTGTGCAAAACCTTCTTTTTCTCTGTTTTTCGGATTCATTCTTTCATATGCGTTTTTAACGGAGTTTAATTCTTTTTCTTTAAAATAAATTATTTCATTCATTTTGTTTTTTAACTGATTTTTCAACAAATTTATTTCTTTTTCAAATTCTTCTATTTTTCTAAGCGGAGAAGAAAGAATCATACTTTTTTGAAGATTTATAAAATCATTCTCTTTTTTTCTTAAAATTCCATCCGTTAAAATATAAAAATTTTTTTGTAAAACCCTTATTTCATCAAGCCTCATATCAAATTTTTTAACAGGTGAATTTGATATAAAAAGCTCTTTTGTATGAATAAGTATTTTTTCTTTTTTTTGCAGAATCTGATTTATTTTATAATTAAAACTTTCCATCATTTCATCAATTGAAAGTAAAATTTCATTTTTATCAGGAAGTGCAATTTCCATGGCGTTCGAAGGAGTTGCGGCTCTTTTGTCCGCCACAAAATCACTTATTAAATAATCAATCTCATGTCCTACCCCTGAAATTACCGGTGTTTTTGCCTTAAATATCGCATCAGCCACAATTCTTTCATTAAAAGCCCATAAATCTTCACGGCTTCCGCCTCCTCTTCCGAGTATTATTAAATCAAAACCTTTTCCGTCATCAAAAATATATTCATCCGCCATTTTTATTTTCATTGCAATATCGCCAGGGGCGCCATCCCCCTGAACCAAAGTATTAAAAAGATAAAATTCACTTAAAAGCCATCTTTTTTTTGCAATCCTCAGCATATCCTGCAAAGCCGCCGCCGTTCTTGAAGTAACAATTGCTATTCTTTTTGGAAATTTCGGAAGCGGTTTTTTATTTTTTTCATCAAAATATCCGAGGTTTTTTAATTCTTCTTTTAACTGTTCATAAGCTTTTTGCAGCGCCCCTATTCCGCTTGGGGTAATACTTTGAGCTATTAGTTTGTATTCCCCTCTGGGAACATAAATATTTACAGCTCCGTAAACCAGGACTTTTTCACCCTCAGTGAGTTTAAATTTCATTCTTGAAAGATTACTTCTCCACATTGCACAGTTTATAGAAGAATTTTCATCTTTTAGTGTAAAATAGAGATGCCCTGAATTATGATAAACAGCTTTGCTCACTTCCCCTTCGACATAAACTATTTCAAAATGAGAATCAACAACGGATTTTATCTGATTGTTAAGCTGGGTTACACTTATTGCTTTCATTTATTGCCTTTTACTCTTCTCACCACTCACTACTCACCACTCACAACTCACTATTTATAACTTCTCTTTTTATTCTCGGGGAAATTTTCACTAAAATATCATAAGTTATAGTGTCAAAATTTTTAACAAACTCTTTCACATCATCAAACACAACCACTTCGTCAAAATCACCTTCAACTATCATGGAATCCATAGAAATTTTTCCAAGTGCATTTGTGTTTTTTAATTTGCACCCCTCTGTGAAACAAGGCAGTCCGTCACCGTATCCCACATCAACGGTTGAAACCGTTATATTTTTATCACTCATAAATTTTTTATTATATCCCACACCCTGAAGCGAAAAAATTTTTCTTTTTGAAATTGTTTTTGCAACTAATTTCATAACTGGTTTAAACCCTTCAATTCCACCGTACATTGCAATTCCGGGACGTACATAATCAAAAGTATAAGGCAGTTTGTCTAAAGCGGCTGAATTTGCTAAATGAAAATACGGTATTTTTAAACTGTTTTTTTCACAAAAATTAATAACTTTTTTTCTTATTTCTTCAAATCTCTTAAGTTGTATAAATGTATCGTTCCCAATTTCATCCGCACAGCAAAAATGGGAAAAAACGCCTCTTAATTCAAAATTTTTTTCTTTTATAATATTTAAAGCCTCATTTAACTCATCCGTTAAAATTCCGTTTCTGTGCATTCCTGTATCAATTTTTAAATGAATATAAGGGTGACGGTTTTTTTTAAGCTGAATTACTGAATTAATTCCGTAAGAAATATTTTTCGCATTTCTGTTAGTACCGGGGTAAAATACAATTACTTCTTCAAAAAAGCTTTTTACCATTTCGGCTTCAGAATTGTTTTTAACACAGACTTTTTTAATACCGTATTCATTTAGCATTTTTGAAAAAGTAATTATTCCGTGTCCGTAAGCATTGTCTTTAATTACGGCAAGTATATTAGGATTTATTTTTGAAATTTTATCGAGGTTAAAAAAAAGATTTTTTTTGTTTAAATAAACTGTAGCCATAAATAAGCCCCGAAAAAGGGGGAATTATTTGGCTTTAAGAGGTTTGATGGCCTCAAACGGATTTTCGACAACTCTTTTTCTGTCAACTACATAAGGGATTAACGCCACTTGTCTTGCTCTTTTAATGGCTTTTTGAACCATATCCTGATGTTTTTTACAGGTACCTGTTAATCTTCTTGGCATAATTTTATATCTTTCAGACAAAGAATATTTAATTAAGTCAATATCTTTGTATCCGATATAATCTACTTTCATTTCACAATATTTACATCTTTTTTTTCCGTATTTTTTCTTTGGATCCTGTGCCATTATCTATCCTTTAAAATGGTATTTCGTCTTCGTCAATATCTATTGACGGTATATCTTTGTTTTGTTTAGGCTGTGAATGTTCTTTAGGTGCTTGCGGCTGAGGAGCTTGATAAGAATTTTCATAATTTCTGTTTCTCTCAGCTTCCGCTTTTGTTTCCATAAACTGTATTTTTTCAGCAACTACAGAATGTTTGCTTCTTTTTTGTCCGCTGCTGTCAACCCACTGGTCTAATACCAATCTTCCCTCAACTAATACTTTAGAGCCTTTTCTTAAATATTGATTGGCTATTTCCGCGCTTCTACCAAAAACAGTGACATCTATAAACATAACTTCTTTTTTGTTTTCTCCGCTCACACTGTCTTTATATGTTCTGTTTGTTGCAATTCCGAATTTCGCTATTGCCGTCCCTGCAGGGGAATATCTGAGTTCAACGTCTCTTGTCAAATTCCCTACAAGGATAATTTTATTGTACATTTTTTGCCATTTCTTCGAAACGTTTTATTTCTTTTTTATTTTCATATTTAACTGTCATAAATCTTAACAAATCTTCGTTATATCTCATTTGTCTTTCAAGTTCAAGCATTGCGCCTGATGGAGCTTTGTAATAAATTATATAATAATCTCCTCTTTCAAACTTTTTAATAGGATATGCCAACTGTCTGATTCCTATTTTATCCATAGCAACAACTTCTCCACCTTCTTTAGAAATTACATCCTGAATATTTTGAAGGTTTTTTTCCTTGTCTTCGTCCGTTAATGTCGGTTTTAAAATAAACATTGTTTCATAATGTCTGAGCATTAATTCTCCTTCTGGCTAATTTAGCCCCTTAGCTTGGAGCAAGGAGGCATTGAAACGAAATTATACTAAAAATAAATTTTTATTTCAAATAGTATGCCGAATTAGCGGTCGAGAGCTCTTTTACAAGTTTTCTTAAATCAATAAACCCAAGATATTTCCCATTTTTATCAACAAACGGAACAAATCTGTTTCCTATAAGGCTTATCGCTTTAATCAACTCTTCCATAGACGGATTTTCTTTTATACAAAAAGGTTCCCTGGTCATTATGTCTTTTATTTTTATGTTTTTTTTATGCAGCAGGACACTTTTTCTTATATCTGTAAGGGTAACTATGCCTATTAATTTTTCCTCTTCATCTACTATAGGCAAAATTGCATACCTGCTTTTTTTTAAAATTTTTGAAGCCATATATACTGAGAGATTTTCTTTTAGGGGATTTATTTTCACTAAATATTTTTCCAGTTTACAGTTTTTTAAAAAGTTATAAATATCTTTATTATCAATATCTATACCTTTTTGAAGCAATGCCCTTTTAAAAAAAGAATCTCCCTGAAAACATGAAATTAAATAAACGCTGATGCTTGAAGCCACCAAAATAGGCAAAATCAACTGATAAGAATGGGTAAGTTCGGTTATAATAATTGAACTTCTAAGAGGTGTTTTTGTAATTCCGGCAAGCATTGAAGAAGCCCCCACCACCGCAAAAATTCTCGGATCTATCCCGTATTTTGTAAAAATATCTCCAAACCAGAAGCCTCCGAATGAACCTATAAAAATACTCGGAGACATTATTCCTCCAAAAAGCCCGCTTCCTATACTTAAAATAAGCCCTGCCGTTTTTGCGAGAAAAATTATTAAGATATAATCAAGTGAATAATTATTATTATTTAAAAGTGCGGTAATATGTTCATATCCCACTCCGGCACTTTCCGGGACAAATGCAACAATCATCCCTACAGCAAAACCTGAAAAAACAATATATCTGTGCCAGTAATGCCTGTTTTTTAACTTAAAAATTCTTAAATATTCAAGACCCTTTATAATTACAAGACACAACAAAGCAATAAAAACCGCCTCAAAAGGCACAAATATGACATATTCCTCATTCCAATGTAAATGAGGGACAATAAAAGCCGCAAAATTACCTATAAACTCCCTTGAAATAAAGGTTGCGGTTACAACCGAAACAATAAGGGGGATAATAACATATGAATTTATTTTACCGATTATTATTTCAAGCCCCAAAAGCGCCCCGGCTATCGGTGCATTAAATGTTGCGGCAATGGCGGAAGCAATGGCGGCTCCCAGATAAATAGGAAAATTTATTTTCTCTATTTTCAGTTTTTCCAAAAAAACTTCGCTCAAAAGTCCTCCCATTTTTGCTATAGGGCCTTCCCTTCCGACAGGCACACCGAATCCTATGCTTACGCTTGTTAAAAACAGAACCAAAAAGCCTTTTATTTTGGAAAATTTACCTTTTAAAAGAATCACCTTTTTTGCAATAAGCTCAAGCGTGACATTTTCAGAAGATATTTTAAATTTTTTTACCAAATAATCTGATATAAAAAACAAAAAAGGAACAGAAATCAAATAAAAATAATGGGTTTGAAAAATGTTCAGTTTATCATTTAAAAATGTAAAAATTTTTATCAGCCACCTGAATAAAATAGCTGAAAAACCGCCTATTGCCCCCAAAAGAAGAGGAATTATAAAAAAATGCCCCGTATTTTTAAGCATTTTTGTTTTTCATATGAGAATGTAGTGATTTCAAATCCCCTCTGAAAGGATTTTCAAGTCCAAGATAGAGACTGTAACCGAAACTTGTAAGATAACTTGTAATAACAGCCGCCGTCATAGGTATCACAACATCATCATGACTCATTTCCGTAATCATTACAATTGCGGCAAGCGGTGTTTTTGCAGCCGCACTCAAAGCAGCCCCCATACCGGCCAGTGTAAACATAGCAATTTCATCTGGAAAATAATTTCCGAAAATATTACCCACTGCAGCACCTATTATCAAAACAGGCAAAACAAGACCGCCGGGAATTCCAAAAGCCAGAGTAAAAGATGTTATAACTATTGTATATAAAATAAAGGCAATGTCCATTTTTATTGTAAAATGATTCTGGGCTAAATTTGAGAGAATTTCCATATTCGCAGGAGCAGAGAGTATATCGATATTATTGGTGGAATAATAAATTCCTATCAAAAAAGGAATTGAAATAAGCGTTCCGATTAACGGTCTTCTGTTGACAGGAATTATCCTTGATGTTTTTTGAAGAAAATGAAAAGTTATTGTATAAACATAAATAATTATTGAAATTACAATTCCCATTAATATAATATACGGAATATCATTTAAATACCAAATAGGCTTTTTAACCAAATTGATAAATGCGTGATTACCCCTGAAAAATGAAAAAGTCAGATAACTCGTAATGGATGCAACAATCATAGGCACAAAAGGCCTGTAATCAAAATCATAAGTATTTTCAAGCTCCATTGCAAAAATTGAACTTCCAAGGGGCGCTTTCAGTAATGCCCCTGTAAAGGCGCCCCCTCCGATTAAACCAAGCATATTTTTAAATTTTCTTGAAAATCCGTATGCTTTGCCAAGCCACTCTCCTAAACCTACCCCCAGGAAAAAAGAAGGCCCTTCCCTTCCCGCGATAAACCCTCCGGATAAGGTGAAAATAGAAACTATAAGTTTTAATAAAAGAGTTTTAACCTTTAAATAAAGAGGGGTTTTTAGATGTAAAACGGCAAAACCTATTCCAGGTCCCCCTATTTTTGAATCCTGGTTTAGGGCAAATCCGGTAATAACAGAAACCAAAAAAGGATAAATAAATAAATAAATTATATTGGTATTAAGATATTTGTTTATATGAACTATCAACAAATCCATAAAAGAGGCTATTACACCTGTAGTAATACCGATAGCAATGGCAAACGGGAGCCATTTACCGACAAAAAACAAAATTGAAAGCATATCCACTTTCATAACCTGGGAATGTATGATATTTTTATATGTTTTTTTTATGTAATCAATGAAATCCAAATGCTCGTTTTTTCCAAGAATTAGTTTGGCAAAAAAATTTTCCAATTTTTCTTTCATTTTTATCCCCTTGGGATATTATACAAAAATTAAAAATAAATTTAATAAAGTTTTAAAAAAAACTTTATTTTTTATCTAAAAAGTAACAATTTTTATTTACACTGATAATATATGACTATCTGCTGGGAAGGTATTTTTAATGCGATTTGTGAAACGTTTTTATCTGCGAAAACAATTACCTGTTTATCTTTTGTTACATAAACGTCAAACTGGTTTTTTATAGTCTGTATATAAGGCAGTGTGTCGTTTTTATCACCTATTTTTAAAAACAAAGAATTATTTAAGGGTTTTATATCTATTTTGTATAAGTTCTTCAAATCTTTTCTAATCTGTTTATTTGTTTTTACATCATTGGGCACATTAAATATTTTCCCGTTTTTTTTAAACGCAAAACCGAGTGTTTCACAACTGTAATTTTGATTCAGGTTAAAACCAAAAGAAAATACTGCAATTAAAAATAAAAAAATTTTTTTCATAAATTTTCCTTTATAAATATTTTCTGATTTTTTTTAGCGCATCAAGAGCGCCTTTTTTAATCTCAATATCAGCCCCGTGACTCTCAAGCGGATTTATTCTGATAAGAGTAGCGCCAAAGCTGTTTTTTACTTTTTCGCTCATATTTCTAACGGTAGGCACTTCACTTCCGGCCCCTATTTCAATAATAACCAGATTATCAACCCTTTGAAGCCAATATTCAAATCTGGCAATCTGAAGATTTACTCTTTTTTCAATAAATCTGAAATCTCCAAACATTAAAATATTCGGTCTTGCTATTATGCCACAATTTTTGCATTTAGGAAAGTTTAAAGCTTCAAACTTTTCTTCATCAATTTCAATATTTTCATTGTTTTCCCAAATTTCACTGCTGCACGGTTTAGTGCATTGCAAATAATGAATACTGCCGTGAATTTCTACAATTTTAAGTTCGCTAAATCCGGCTTTTTGAAACTGAGAGTCAACATTTGAAGTAAAAACAAATTTATCCTGCGAAAGATTTAGTAAAATATTAAAGCCTTCATGCGGCGTGGTTTCTCTATACATTTTGAGTCTATGACTATAAAAAGCCCATGCTAGTTTTGGATTAATATCAAACCATTTTGGATTTGCCAAAGCTTCAAATGAAAGTCCAAGTTTTTTTGCTATAGGATAAGCTCTCCAAAATCCTTCTTTTCCTCTAAAATCAGGCAAACCACTATCAACCCCCATCCCGGCCCCGGCTGTTATTAATATATGGCTTGATTTTTTTATAGCTTCTGCGGCTTTTTTTATATTTTCCATTTTCCCCCTTAATTTTCCATTTTTCAACTTTATTGGCTTCTTGGCAACTTGATACTTGACTACTAACAACTCACCACCCCGCCGCTTTGCAAGCGGACGGACAGACTCAAAACTCACTACTCACCATTTTCACCACTCACCATTTTCACCACTCACCATTTTCACCACTCACTATTTAATCACCCTCCTGTCTCCCAAAACGCCCTGTCGCTTACTTTTTCTTCTTGCCAGTCATTTTTTTCAGGCTTATTTTTTACAACATCTCTTAAAATTTCTGCAGCTTTTTGTATGTTTCCCCCTCTTATAGCCTCTTTTATATTATAACTTTCTGTAAAGAAAAGACACGGTATTAAATACCCCTCAGCCGTTAATCTGATTCTGTTGCAGCTTTTACAAAATTCTTCATTGTGAGGCTCGATAATACCAAATATATTTCCGTCATTTAACATAAAATTCTTGCTCGCCTCGTTTTTTTTCGGAAGTTCTTTAAAAGAATATCTGCTCCTTATTTTTTCCAAAACTTCTTTTGAATCCACCCTTTTAATACCGGGATAAGCCCTCTCATTTTCCATAAACTCAATAAATCTGATTATCACATTTTTATTTTTTGCAAATTCCAGCAAATCCAAAATTTCATTATCGTTAATTCCCTTCATAACCACTGTATTTAATTTCACTTGAAATCCAACCTTTATTGCCTCGTCAATTCCTTCTAAAACATTATTCAAGCAGTCTCTCTGGGCTATTTTTTCGGCAACTTCAGGTTTTAGGGAATCTATTGAAATATTAACTCTTTTAAGCCCGGCATCTTTTAATCTTTTAGCATATTTTTTTAAATAATAACCATTTGTAGTAAGTGCTAAATCAAGCTCCGGTTTATAATCATGGAGCATTTTTACAAATTTATCCAAATCTTTTCTAACTAAAGGCTCTCCCCCTGTAAGTCTTATTTTTTTAACACCCTCATCAATGGCCAATTTTAAAAATTCAAACATTTCTTCATAACTTAATACATTTTCCTTAGGCTCCCATTCAAATGGGGTATTCGGCATACAATAAAGACACCTGAAATTACACCTACTTGTAACCGAAACCCGTATATAGTCTATTGTCCTGTTAAACGAATCTATTAACATAATTAGCCTTATATATAATTTTATATAGCGGATTGTAACATAAAAAATGAAAAAATGCTATAATTTATAAAAAGGTTTTTAAATGTATTCCATTTTGGAAAAAGCTATAATTTCAGCTGATGCCAGTGAAAAAGAAAAATTAATAAAAGAAATTAACGTTAATCCCGAATCAAAAGAAAAACCGAAATTTTTTGAAAAACCAAGCTACGCAAATTTTTGTAAAATTGTCCCTCCTGCCAATGTGCCAAGAAGAAAGGGATTTAAAACAGATGAAAAAAAAGCTGTTTTGCTTCATGCTTTAATTCATATAGAATATTCAGCTATTGATTTAGCTCTTGACGCCTGTTACAGGTTTAGAAATATGCCGGAAGGATTTTATATTGACTGGCTGGAAGTTGCCGCTGATGAAATTAAACATTTTAAACTTATAAATAATTTATTAGAAAAAACAGGGCATAAATACGGGGATTTTCCAGTTCATAATTCACTTTTTGAAGCAAGTCAGAAAACTCAGGATTTACTTAGCCGAATGGCAATAATTCCAAGATGGTATGAGGCAAACGGACTTGATGCAAATGAAAAAATAATCAGTAGACTACAAAAATATAAAGACCCTTTTGCACAAGAAGTAATTGCAGTGCTTAAAATCATTTTAAAAGAAGAAATTCCTCATGTGAGCAAAGGAGACAAATGGTTTAAATGGATTTGTGAAAAAGAAAACTTAGAACCAATTGAAACATATTTTAATATAGTAGATAACTTTTTTAAAGACTGGAAGAAAAAAGATTTAAATGTAGCCGCAAGGCTAAAAGCCGGATTCAGCTGTGATGAGCTTAATATTTTAAGCGGAGAAAAAGTCTGTTAAAAAATTCCGCACTCAACCCTTCCTCCGTCAGCCAAATCAGCCCTTATTACTTCAAAAATAAGTTTAAGATTTTGCGGTTTTTCCCCTGCAAGTTCTTTTTCCATATCACTTGTAACCGTATGGACTTTTTTTATTGTAATGCTTTGTCCGGGGGCTAAATCCACATCTCTGTCTATATAATCCTGCAAAATTTTAACTTCGTCTTTATCTTCTATAATTAAATCACCTTTTAAATGAACTATTTTTTTAGGATATTTATTTGTAAGGGTATAAGTTAATGTATAATAAGGGATTACATCATCGTGATATTCATAAGAAAAATTACTGGCTTTTATATTTTTACAGCTATTAAGCACCAATTTATTTTCAAGCTCTTTTTTTTGAGTTTCTTGTTGTTTTTGAACCTGCTCTTGAATTTTTTGTTGAGATTGATTTAACTCTTTTTTTAAACTTTCAATTTCTTTATCTCTCTGGTCAACTTTTTTTTCAAGCATATTCATTTTCTGAAGTATCAAATCAAGTTTTTTATTAATATCATCGTTGTTTGCCGCAAACATAACTGAAGCGATTAACGCTATAGCAATTATTTTTTTCATTTTATTCCTTTTTTATTGACATTTTAGCAAAAAAATTTTATAATTCAATTTACTTATTAGTAAGTAAGGAAACAAATGAAACAAAAAATTATTAAAACCGCTTTAAAACATTTTGCAATCAATGGTTATAAAAACACATCTATGCAGGACATAGCTAAAGAGCTTAATATTACAAAACCTGCACTTTATTATCATTTTAAAAATAAAAATGATTTATATAATGCAATTTTTATTTATTTTTTTTCATAATTGGAATTTAACATCTCAAGTGATATTTTTAAAAATTTAGAACATTATATTGATACCCTGGATAATTTTTTTAAAAAAGAGTCTCTCCTGGCAAAGCTGCTTTCAAAAGAAATATCATGTGAATTTAGAAATTTAAACGAAGAATCAGTTTCTATAATAAGTAAAATGATACAGGCTTTAAACAAAATATTAAAAGACACAAATATAAATCCTTTTTTTATTCAAAATTTAATTATTTCATCTTTTACAACATATTTAAACACAATGGAAATCAGAAAAAAAATAATCTCACTTATTACATGCTGTGAAATTTCAAGCGAATTTGATTTAAAAAAAGAACTGATTTTAACAATAACAAATTATATAAAGGCGAAACAATGAAAAAATTATCTTTCGGATTAATTTTGGCGATTTCTCTGAATGCCACAAATTTAAACGAACTTTTTAATGCAATCAAAAAAACACCCGATACAAAAATTGACAATCTATTAATCAAAAAAACAAAAACTCTAAAAAAAGAAATAATTGGCAGTCTGTATCCCAGTGTTTCAATTTTTGCCAGTAGCGAGCATTTTTCATCTCCAACAAATATAAAACCCCTGCCTCCAACTAAATCACAACAAATTGGAATGCAGCATGGAGGTTATTGGTTTTCTCAAAATATAAATAAAATCGGCTTTTCTGCTTCTATGCCAATTTTTGTAAAAAATATATACGATACTAAAAGCAAAATTTCCCATCTGTTAATTGCAAGCAAATATAAAGCAAAAATTAATCTTTTAAAAAGAGAAAGTCTATTAATTACACTTCTTAGTAAATACAACTATTTAATAAAATTAAAAAAAGCTTTAAATGATGAAAAAAATTCAATTGAAACAACTCTTAATGCCATTAATGTTGGTGTAAAAGTTGGAAGAATTCCGGCATTTAACGCTCTAAGATTAAAAGATGCCTTAAATCAGATAAATATAAAAATCTCAGGCATTAATACACAAATCGATTCCAAACGGTTACAGAAAATTTTATAAATTAACAAAAATAAAATTAAATAAACCGTTACCAATTGAAATAGACTCAAATATTCAAAAAAAATCTTTTTTAGCTGTTAAACCTTTAAAAGAAAATTTAAAAGCAAGTGAATATGATGTAAAAACAGCAAAAGATTCATTCTGGCCAAAACTTATGCTACAAGTAAAAGGATACAGGGCATTTGCTAATGCATATAACAATGATGAACATTTAGCACTAAACTATGCAAGCGCTGGAATTTATATTAGTTGGAATATTTTTAACAAAAAAAACAATGCTGAAATAGAAAAAGCAAAAATAGACAAACTAAAAAATGCCCTAACAATACAAAAAACAATAAAAGATTTAAATGCAAATGTTTTAAAAATAACAGCATCTCTTAAAGAGATTAAAAAATCAATTTCTTTAGCTCAAAATTCAATTGAAATAAGAGAAGAGCTATTAAAAGGAGCAAAAGCGGCGTTTAAATTAAATAGAATGACAGTAGATGATTATTTAAAATATGAAGACAATTTAGCATTTGCTAAAGCCAACTTAGCAAATCTGATAGCAAACAAAAACTCATTAATCGCTAACTTAGCATTTATTTATGGAAATAACTTAGAAAGGATATTCAAATGAAAAAATTAATTGCTTGGAGTGTTGTAATATTAGTTACAATAGGTTTAGTAATAGGTGGAGTAAAATTAATTAAAAAAAGAAGAGCAGAAGATGCAAAACTAAAAACAGCTACAATTTTTCCAATCGTTATAAAAACTGTTAATCCTAAAAATCAGGCTACATTAACATATCCATATTTAGCATTAGTTAAAAATAATTCACAAGTTACAGTTACAACAAAATTCGCAGGGGAAATTAAATGTATTGCAAATCTTGGAGGATATGTTACAAAAGGTGAAACAGTTGCAAAAATAGATGATTCACATTTAAAAGCTTCTCTTAAAGCTACAAATGAAAAAATCAAATCAATTAAAAATAAACTAAATGCAGAATATGTAACACTTAAAAATTTAATTGCTACTCATAAAAGAACAAAAGCCCTTTTAAATGTAAAAATGGCAAGTATTGAACAGTATCAAGCAGAAGAGAGTAAATTAGCTTCACTTAAAGCACAAATTGCAGCTGATAAAAATACTTTGCATTCTTTAAAAGCTCAAAAAGCTGCAATACTTAATGATTTAAAATATACTAATATAACTTCGCCAATTGATGGTGTTATTGCTCAAAAATTTGCAAATAAAGGTGATAATGCATTTCCAGGAAAACCTCTAATAACTATTGCATCAAATAGTGGAAATTATCTGTTTATAGCAACTCCTGATAATTTCAAAAAAGCTATTTATAAAAATAAAATGTATAATTTAATTCCACTTCATTCTACATTTAACGGAGTGCCTGCTTATAAAATTGATGTAAATGATACTAATTTGATTTTAGGAGAAAAAGTAAAAATAAAACTTGTAAGCTTTAGCGGAAATGCAACAATATTGCCTTATGATGCAATACTTAGTATAAACGGTAAAAATTATGTATTTATTCCAAATGGAAATAAAGCCGAGATTCAAAAAGTTCATATTTTAGCAAAAGGTACTGAAGGTGTGGCAATAAAAGAAAACATCAGCTCATCTGTAATAGAAGCAAAACCTGATATTTTATTAAGAATTAAAGCAGGATACCCAATTAAAATGGTGAGTAGTGAGTAGTGAGTGGTGAGTGGTGAGTGGTGAGTAGTGAGTGGTGAGTAGTGAGTGGTCAAAAAATCAAGTTCCAAGTGAAAAGTGAGCTTTGCTCACCTGGCTATCAAAAGCGGCTATGGTGAAAAATTAAAAGTGTAAAGGATAAAAGATGTTTGAATTTTTTTATAAAAGAGGTTACCTATTAACCGCGATAATTATAGGAATGTTTGTATTTGGGGTTTTAGGGCTTATTAAAATGCCAAAAAATCTTTTTCCTGATGCAAACAGACCTGAAGTTGTAATATTCACAACCGTCCCCGGTGCAACTCCAAGCGTAGTTGCAACAATGGTATCAAAACCTATTGAAGAAGAGATGGGGACACTTAGTAATGTATATGAAATTAAATCTACAAATGTTCCAAATTTCTCAATAGTTCATGTTGTATTTGATTACAAAAAAGGACTCCAGGCAGCAGCTGTTGATGTAAACAATGCCCTAAACCGTATAAAAGGCAAATTACCTCCAAATGCTACACCTGCAATATATTTAGTAGGAGATTTTACACTTCCTGTAGATGTTTTTTCTCTTTATCCAAAAAACAATTCTATCAATTTGGCTGAAATCAGAAAAATTGCCGAGAGTTACATAAAACCAAAACTTCTTTCATCCCCTAATATCGGAAATGTTGAAGTTTTCGGCGGATATCAAAGCGCGGTAATGATAAAACTTGACCCTAAAAAAATGAAAAAATATAACCTAACACTCGATAAAGTAATAAATATTATTAGAGCTACAAATAAAGATTTACCTATCGGTTTTATAAAAAGCAAAGACGGATTTTTAACTTTAAGTTTTTACGGTGAAAAAGATGATGTTAAAAAGCTAAAAGTTAGCTTTATCTTGCCAAATATTAAATTAAAAGATATAGCTGATATTAAATGGACATATCAAACAAATAACAGCGGATATATAGGAGATGACAAACCTTCCATTGCAATTTCAGTTCAGAGGGCTCCAGGTGGAAGCGTTTTAGATACTGCAAAAGCCGCCAGAGCTATAATGAAACAAATTCAAAAAGAATATCCAAATATAGCTGTAAAAATTGCTGATACTCAAGTAGAGCTTGTTGAAACTGCAAATACAAATATGCTTGAAGCTTTACGTGACGCCATTATTTATACACTTTTAGTATTACTTATTTTCCTTGGAAACTTCAGGGCGATTGTTGCAGCCGGATTTTCTATCCCAATGGTGTTTTTTGGAACAATTGCTTTTCTTTACCTAACGGGTCAGGGATTAAACATCGTGATTTACACTGCCATTATATTGGCCCTCGGAATGCTAACAGACGATGCAGTTGTTGTGCTTGAAAATATTGAAAGACACTTAGAAGAAAAAGAGAGCTTAAAAGATGCAATATATTATGGGACAAAAGAAGTTTTAAAACCTATTTTTGCAGGGACAATTTCTACAATTGCAATTACATTTCCTTTAATGTTTGCCGGCGGCTTTCCTCAAAAAATATTCAGACCGTTAATTGAAACATTGATTATAGCGCTTCTTATCAGCTGGTTTTTATCTATTACCTTTATTCCGAAACTATCGCTTCTTTTATATAAAAACGGTTTTGAAAAAACAAAAATAGAAAAATTCTTTGAAATACTTTATCAAAAAACCATAGGAAAACTTATAATCCCTTATGTAGGAATAATTAAATTCTCAAACGGAAAATTTTATCCTCTAAGAAGAATGCTTATTATGGCGGCGGCAGTATTCACATTAATGCTAAGCCTTAAAAACATTATGCCGACAATCGGAAGAGATACAATGCCTCCTATGGATACTGGTATTATGAAAGTAAGCTTGGAATTTTCAAACAACATTAATGCAGATGAGGCTAAAAAAAGACTAATTCCATTCTTTGCATGGTTAGATAAACAACCTTGGCTTGAGAAAAGTTCAGTATCAATCGGGACTGAAAAAGGTGTTTTATCCCTTGGAGGCGGAGGTGCCGGAAACAGTGTAGGAATGACTATTACCGCCGTAAACAGATTTAAAAGAAAAAAAACAATCTGGCAGCTTGAAAATGAAATAAGAGAGCATTTAGCAAATCTGCACGGAATAAAAAAACTTGCAGTATTTGATTTTGGTGCAACACCTCTTTCTACAATAAGTGCGCCTCTTGATATTGAAATTAGAAGCGAAAATTACGAAAACTTACCAGATATTGCACACAGGGTCGAAAGACTTCTATATAACATAAAAGGTCTTACAACTATAAAAACAAGCTGGGACAAAGATATGCAAGAAGCTGTTATTAAAATAGATAAAAATAAAGCCTTAAGTTATGGAGTAACTCCACTTCAGATAATTTCGCAAATTGCCTTAAATGATAAAGTAGCAACAATTAATTCAGACTTAAGCAGTATGAATGTGCAGTTTGTAAGGGTTAGATTTAATAAAAACTATGAAAATATGGAAAGTTTAAAATATTTGTTAATTTCTACACCAAAAGGAGTTATTCCTTTAAAAGAAATAGCTACAATAAAACCAGATTTTACTTATAATAAAATTACAAGAGACGATTTACTCTACTCAATTGATGTGGAAGGATACAGAGCTAAAAGACCTGTTAGTAAAATTACAGCTGACGCTGATAATATATTACATAAAGCGGAAATCAAAAATTACGAACAGGCCGGTGACATAAAAGAGATGAAAGATTCATTTTCAAGAATGATTAAAGCAATTGCTATTGGTATAATTGTATTAATTCTAACTTTAAGCGTTGTTTATGAATCATTTAGACTTGCATTTATTATGATTTTAGTATTGCCTCTTTCTATGATTGGGGCGGCATGGGGAATGCTGATTATGCACAAACCTTCATGTATGCCAAGTTTAATGGGTACACTGCTTCTTTTTGGAATTATTATCAAAAACGCGGTATTGCTTATTGACTTTTATAAAAATTATAAAAAAGAAGGCAATAGACCTTACGATGCTGCACTTCAGGCTATCAGGGTCAGATTCAGGCCTGTTATGATGACAGCTTTTGGTACAATTGCCGGTATGATTCCTATTGCTCTTGAACAAGCTGTAGGGCTTGAGAGACTCTCACCTCTTGCCGATGTTGCAATTGGCGGACTTTTAATAGGAACTCTTCTTACACTTGTATATGTTCCAATGATTTCATACGCAACAGACCCGGATAATAAAAAAACAAATATTTTCGAAAAAATGGAAGAAGAATTAGAAAAATAATTCTTCTTTTACTTGCAAAAATAAAAAAAATGAGTTATAATTCATTTACTAACCAGTAAGTAAGGAGAATAAATGACAAAATACGCAACACCACAAGGTCAAAATGAAATTAAAATTTCACTTGAAGAGTTTAAAAAAGAATTTAACGAAGGCAATGCAGTATTAATCGATATTAGAATGCCTTTTGAAAAAAAAGTATGGAAATTACCTTTTGCTCTTGATATTCCAGCAAATGAGCTTGAAAACAGACTAAATGAAATTCCAAAAGATAAACTAATCGTAACTGCATGTCCGGGAAACAGCAGAAGTTCTTTTGCAGCAGCTTTTCTTAAAGAAAAAGGTTATAATGCAAAATTTTTAGTAGAAGGATTGCTTGAGCTTATGAAAGCGTTTAAAGGCGGAAAAGCAAAAGAGCTTAAGGTAGATTAATGTATGAATCTTGTTATCCTTTAAATGAAGGAGAAATTTTAAATGAGGCTCACAAAGATTGGCCTCTTTTTGTTTTAGATATTTACGGAAGTAAATTAGAAACTCTAAAAATCTCAAAAAGAATAATGTGCACTTTAAAACACCTGCCTCTTAGACTTCAGGTTTTTTATCATCACGATACATTAAAAGCAATTGAAGTTGGCTGTGGAAAAGACCCTTGTATTAAAGATGAATGGAAAAATTCTCTTTGAAGGACTTATTCAGGCAGAAGAGATAAAAGAAATTTTTGAAAAACTGTTAAAGGTAAAAAATGCATGAATTACTTTATTACGGGGAATTTTTTATTTTAACACTGATATTTTCTACTGTTTTCGCAATGGGCGGAGTCGGTTCGGCCATTGTTTTAGTACCCCTTTTTAATTCACTTGGACTTCCTTTAAATGTGGCAAAGGCTTTCGGGCTTTTTATAAATTCAATGAGCACAATTACTGCCAGTATTATGAACTTTTTAAGGGGAGTTCTTGATATAAGAGCCACTCTTCCTCTTGCAATTTCTTCAATTATAGGGGCGCCTATCGGCGCATATTCAAGCAAATTTATCCCGCCTGTTTATGTAAAAATTCTTCTGGCTTTATTTATTATATTAGCCGTATTTTTAATGTTTAAAAAGAAAAAAGAAGCCAAATTTAATTATACAAAACAGTGGGTAATGGTTGCTTTAGGTTTAAGTGTCGGTTTTTTATCCGGACTTATGGGAGTAGGTGGAGGGAGTTTAATTTTACCTGCTTTGATTTTACTCGGATTTGATGCAAAAGTGTCCGCTTATATGGTAAGTTTTGTCCTTCCGTTTTCAACGCTCAGCGGATTTTTTACGTACTTAAGCATTACACATATAGACTGGATTATGCTTTTAAATGTAAGTGCAGCCGCAATTTTAGGAGGATATTTGGGTGATAAAATAATGCATTACCGCTTAACACCTCAGCAGGTTAAAAAATTAATTGCTATTATTTTAATTTTGCTGGATATAAAAATTATTTATTCAATTTTACATTATTATCATTTGGTTTAAGGAGAAAGAATGCATAGAATCTTAGCAAAACTAGCCGACTGGCTGATAGAAAAAGAAGAAAAAGAAGCGGAAAAATGTGATATTCCTGATGAAGTAATAGATGAATGGCTTGAAATTTTAAAAGAAAGAAAAAAAGAGTTAAAAGAAACAGCACCTCATTCAGAAGAATATGATATGATAAAAGAATTAATTAAAAAAGTTGAGCATATTAAGGAGCTTAGAGCCAAAAAATGCGCAATAAAATAAATAAACAATCATAAATTTAAATATCTAAAACTACATTGATAAAAATATTACCGCCAAGCCCTTTTTTGCTATACTTATAAAATATTACAAAAAAGGCATATTGGGTATACAATGAAAAAAATTAAAGAGCTTGAAAAATTTGAAAAGCCAAGAGAAAAAGCCGTATTGCTTGGAAGCGGTGTTAAAGGAAAAGATGTTATTAAACTTTCACGGGAAATTGTAAAAATTTTAAAAAATGACTTTGATGAAATCAACATAGAAAAACTTCTTCAAATCCACGGGCTTGGTATTGTAAAACAATATAAAACTGTCACCTCAGCTAAAGATATTTATGAAGAACTGAAAGAATTCTATGATAAAAAACAGGAATATTGTATTATTGTAGCGCATAACCATCCATCAGGAAATCTTACTCATTGAACTGTTAGACCATATAATTTTTAGTAAAAATGGATTTATAAGTTTGCAACAAAAAGGAATTTTATAATGGCAAAGAAAAAAAACAGTGAAACTTTTGAGCAAAGCTTATGGAAAGCGGCCGATAAACTGAGGAAAAATATTGATGGAATATAAGCATGTGGTTTTAGGGCTTATATTTTTACGCTACATATCAGAAGCATTTGAGGATTTGTATGAAAAACTCAAAAAAGGAGAAGGTGAATACGAAGGAGCGGTTTATGCAAGGGGGAATATTGACCCTATTGCTCTTGGGGGATTAATTGATTTATTTAGCAATATTGCAATAAACGAGGCAAAAGAAAAAACTTCAGATATTTTAGGGCATGTGTTTGAATATTTTTTAGGGGAATTTGCGCTTGCTGAAGGAAAAAAAGGCGGTCAATTCTATACTCCAAGAAGTGTTGTTGAGCTTTTAGTTGAGATGCTTGAACCATACCGTGGAAGAGTGTTTGACCCATGCTGTGGAAGTGGCGGGATGTTTGTGCAATCAGAAAAATTTGTGCAGGAACATCAAGGAAAAATCAACGATATATCCATTTACGGGCAGGAGAGCAACCAGACAACCTGGCGGCTTTGTAAAATGAATCTTGCAATTAGAGGTATTGACAGCTCACAGGTAAAATGGAATCCAGAAGGCTCTTTTCTAAACGATGCCCACAAAGACTTAAAGTCAAGATGCAAGATGGAAATATGGCGTGCCGCCTGCTGGCAACGCAAACTATGCATGGATTCAACACTTCATCTTTCACCTTGCACCTCATGGAAAAGCTGGCTTTGTCTTAGCAAAAGGAGCACTTACTACAAAACAGAGTGCAGAATATGAGATAAGAAAAAATATGATTGAAGATGATATTGTAGATTGTATTGTAAATTTACCTGCAAAACTATTTTTAAATACGCAAATTCCGGCATCTTTATGGTTTTTGAGAAAAAATAAAACTACAAGAAAAAAACAGATACTATTTATTGATGCAAGGGATATGAGATATTAAAAAAATAGCAGATAAAAACTATGAAGATATAAAAGGATTTTGCAAATCCGCTACCATTGAAGAGGTAAGAGAGCTTGATTATGTATTAACACCCGGGCGTTATGTGGGACTTGCCAAAGGTTTAATAAATTAAAAGCCCAGTTTTTAGAGCAGTTAGCTGAAGAAGAGAAGCTCAATAAATTGATATAAGAAAATATGGAAAAGATAGATATGAAGGGTAAAAGAAAAGTTGTATTGAAAAAAACTCTCCCTCATAAATGTATAAGAGACAATCCAAAAGCAGGTAATGCCTGAAGAAGATTTATTAAAAATAGAAGAAATAATAAGCAATGTTATCCATGATAACTGCTATCCTCTTATTTTGCCTGAAATTTCATTTGTAAATCATAATGGAAAATATGTTGTTAAAATTAAAATTTACAAAGGTAATAACCCGCCTTATTGTTAGAAAGAGAAAAACAGGGCATTTCTTTTGATTCGCTTCCGGTATATTCAAAAACTATTGATGTTTCCCACAAATGCATTTTTACTGCTTTCTAATGATGAAATAAGAAATGTACGTTTTCCCTACGCAAAAATAGAATGCGCAAGATTTAAAGGAACAATACCCGGAGATTTTATAGACCAGAAGAGCATTAATGAGCCTATAAGTTTTCAGGCAGAAGAAGCATATAAATTCTGTTCTTAGACACATTTCTCAAGGCTCAACATATGAGGGAGTTTATAGAAAAGACAGATGGGAATATCCAGTTATTGCAATTCGTGAAGCAATAAGAAATGCAGTTATTCATCGTGATTATTCTTTAACAGGAAAAGATATAAAAATTGCCATATTTGATGATAAGATTGAAATTACTAGTCCTTTAGTCTTTAAAAAACTTGGAATAATAGAGCAGTGGGGAAATGGATTAAGATTGATTGCCAAAGAGTTAAAAAAATATCCTGAAATTAGGTTTGAGTAAAAGTAAACTACCGTCCAGAAACCCAAAAGAGTGTTTCAACAGAATCCGCGACCAATTACGACATTACGAACGATTACGAACGATTACGAACGATTAACATTGTTTATCTTTTAGATAATTCGAAAAAAATCTTATTCAAAGGCAAGGGAAAGGTAGAAGCACTTATTATGTTTTAAAGAAGGATGAATTGTGAAGGGTGAAGGATGAAGGATGAAGGATGAAGGATGAAGGATGAAGGATGAAGGATGAGGATGAAGGATGAAGGATGAAGGATGAAGGATGAAGGATAAAAAGGAGATTTAAGGGATGAGTGAAAAATTGCCTAATGGGTGGAAAAGGGTTAAGTTGGGAGAGGTTGCTGTATTTAATTACGGAAAATCTCTTCCTGAAAAAAATCGAATTAAAGGAAATATACCTGTTTACAGTTGCATAATGAAGCTTTAGTAAAATCAAAAGGAATTATTGTTGGTAGAAAAGGAACAATAGGGAAAGTTTATAAAGCAAAAGTTCCTTTTTATCCAATTGATACTTGTTATTATAGTATTATTTGCTCATTTATTTGAAGTTAGATGAATTAAATGAAGACAGTGCTGTTCCTGGTCTAAACAGAAACACAGCTTATTCTCAGGAAATTCTTCTCCCACCTCTCCCCGAACAAAAAGCCATAGCCTCTGTGCTTTCATCTCTTGACGATAAAATTGACCTACTTAACCGCCAAAACCAAACACTTGAAAAAATGACCGAGACACTTTTTAGAAAATGGTTTATAGAAGACGCAAAAGAGGATTGGGAAATAGTTTCTTTACAAGTAAAAGAAAAATAAAACTTCGTACTAAAGCTAATAGCGGAGTTCAAGTCAATTTGACAATTCAATAAATCAGAAATATTGATATTAACCAAATCCGCACCCTTGAAAAATTGCGAGACATACTTTTACCAAAACTCATAAGCGGGGAAGTGAGGATGAAGGATGAAGGATGAAGGATGAAGGATGAAGAATGGAAGGATGAAGGATGAAGGATGAAGAATGAAAGGGAATATGAAAAAAGTTTTTGATATAAAAGATAGAACTTTCCAATATGCTCTAAAAGCAATTGGGAAAACAGTATTTAAGGTCTGCAACAAGTATAGATCCCAGGGATATGACTATCTTTACGGCGGGGATATTGCTCCAGATGGTGAAAATCCACTGAGAGAATCTTTTGAAAATGTGATTTTGTATGAAAGATTAAGAAATGCCATAAGAAGATTTAATCCGGAATTGCCTCAAAGTGCCATTGATGATGCCATAAAACAGCTAACGGAAATTCATACACCAGATTTAATAACAAATAATGAAATTTTCCACAGAATGCTAACAGATGGTTATTGATTTTAAAAATAAAAGAGCCGATATTGTCATATTTATAAACGGACTGCCGCTTATTGTGATGGAACTTAAAAACCCAACAGATAAAAACGCCACTATAAAATCAGCCTATAACCAGCTTCAAACTTATAAAAAAACCATTCCCTCACGGAAAAGTGCTGATGGTAAAAAAGAAGCTTCACATTTGATAAGCCAGCTTGAAACACTGATATATGGACTTTTGAATAAAGAAACTCTTATTGTGTATGGATTGCCCGATGTAAAAGAACAAAAAGAAGGAGACAAAAAAGCGGGTGTTGTCTGGCATACCCAAGGCTCTGGCAAATCTCTTTCTATGCTCTTTTATGCCGGAAATTTTAACACTTTTGCTTCAGCTTCAAAACTCCTAAGGCAAGAGCCTGTGCAGGCAAAAAGCAGAGAGGAGTTAAAGAAGCTGTTAAAAGTAGAAAGCGGCGGCGTTGTATTTACAACAATTCATAAATTCTGGCCTGAAGAGGGAAATGGTAATTGTTGATGAAGCACACAGAACTCAAAATGGTTTGAGAGGTAAAGTGGATAAAAAAAGCGGTGAGATAAAATACGGATTTGCAAATCTAAGAGATGCCCTCCCAAATGCAACTTATATCGCCTTTACGGGAACACCGATTGAACTGTATTTGGAAACTATATAGATATTTATGATATTGCAAATGCTGTTGAAGATGGAGCAACGGTGCCTATATATTATGAAAGCAGGCTTGTCAAGATAGATTTAACAGATGAAGGTAAAAAACTGATAGAAGAGTATGAGCAAGAGCTGGAAAACGGACTTAGCGAAGTTGAAAAAGCAAAAGCAAAATATTCTAAACTTGAAGCGTTGGTCGGGGCTAAGCCAAGAATAAAAGAAATAGCTAAAGATATTGTGAATCATTTTGAAAGCCGTCTTGAAGTAATGGATGGAAAAGGTATGATAGTTACCATGACTCGGCAAATTGCGGCAAACCTTTATGATGAAATCATCAAACTGCGCCCCGAGTGGCACAGTGATGAGCTAAAAAAAGGAAAAATAAAAGTTGTAATGACTACTTCCCTTCATACAATGTATATAGACAAACCTATGAAAGGCCATACTCTTATGCTTATAAAGATAAAACAGGCGGACTTATAGTTGATTATATAGGAAGAGGAAGCCGTAAAAGTGATGCTTGAAAAATTAGAAGTTGTAAGGGATATGCTGAGCGATGAACATAAAAGATCAAACAGATAGTAGATAAAGCGGTATCTTCAAACGGAGTGATTGATATATTTGATGAAGCGGGAAGAAATAAAAGTAATGAAGAATTAAAAATTGGATAAAAGCCAATATTGTAAAAAGTAAAACTTTGAAAGAATCTTTAGAAGAGCTGGTAAGAAAATATAACAACAGACTCCTAACCGCCGCTGAGGTTATTGATGAGCTCATACATAAAACAAAGCGATAAAGAACCGCAGGAGATGGGATTAACTCCTTATGAGTATGCATTTTACTGTGCGGTTGCGGAAAATGAGAGTGCAAGAGAGCTTATGGGAAAAGAAAAACTAAAAGAGCTTGCTGTGGTTTTATTTCAAAAAGTAAAACAAAACACTACAATAGACTGGGCTTTTAAGTTTTATAAAAATACGAAAAAAAATAAATTGTTATAATTACTAAAAAGCAAAAAATGAAAGAATTAATTCCTTTAACTATTTCTTTATTAATAACTTTGACAATTTTAAATATTTTAAAACTTTCTTTCCTGCCAGGTTTTATTTTAGGAAGCATAATCTGGTCAATTTTGCATTATAATATTAAAAAATTTTTAAAAGGCAAATTATGAAACTAACTCATATAAATGAAAAGCACAATCCTAAAATGGTGGATGTCGGAGAAAAAGCTGTTACAAAAAGAATTGCAGTTGCAAGCGGTGAAATACATATGCAAAAAGAAACAAAAAAAGCTATTTTGGAAGAAAAAACAAAAAAAGGTGCGGTTTTGCAAACAGCAATAATAGCTGCAATTATGGGCGGTAAAAAAACAAGCGAATTAATTCCGATGTGTCATAATATTTTAATAGACGGAATAGATGTGGATGTAGAAGAAATTGAAAACGGGTTTAAACTAATTGCAACCGCAAAAACCACTTCAAAAACCGGTATTGAAATGGAAGCCCTAACTGCCGTAAGTATCGGGCTTCTTGCAATTTATGATATGGCAAAAGCAATAGACAGAAGTATGGAAATAACAAATATTCATTTAGATTATAAAGCCGGTGGAAAATCGGGGGAATTTAAAAGAAGTGAATAGTGAGTAGTGAGTAGTGAAAAGAGAAATATATATTACATGTTTTATTTTAGTGGGTGGAAAATCGAGCAGGTTCGGTGAGGATAAATCAAAACTTTTTTATAAAATTCAATTTGATAAATGTAAAAAAATATTTAAAAAGGTCTGTTTTGTGGCAAAAAACAAAAAATTTAAAAATTACCCTTTTTTTATAGAAAAATCTAAAATATACGCTCCAATTTTTGCTTTGGAAGAAATTATAAAAAAAGAAAAAAAAGTTTTTGTTTTAAGTGTTGACACCCCTTTAATATCTGAAAAATCAATAAAAAAGCTCCTTTTTTCACACGCTACAGCTTCACAAAATCCCTTAATCGGATATTATGATTATACAATGCTGCCGAAAATAAAAGAATCGATTAAAACAGATTTGAGACTTTTTAAAATAAATCCCAAAAAAATAAAAATTAACAATAAAGAATTAATTAATATAAATAAAAAAAGCGATTTAAAACTTATTCGTAAATTCTAAAAGGCAGATTTTTATATATTAAATTATTTATATTCCCTTCACTTACTCCGCTTAAATCAACATTTATTTTCAATTTTTTGGCTTTTTCTATCATATCCCCTATTTCCAAATCAAAACCGAACAAATTTATATATCTTTTAAAAGCCCTGATTATTTTTTCGTCAACTTTTTCACCTTTTAATTTTAAAGCCAAAAGATAAATAATCTGCTGTAAATACGCACTTTTTATTAAATTGGCGATTCTGAGGGAATATTCTTTAATTTTAAATAAATTCCCCACGGTATTTAAAATAGCTTCAATATCGCCTTTTGCGGCAAATTTTTCCGCAATTGCCAGTTTTTCTTTTATTTCGTTTTGAATCTCTTTAAAATCATTTACATCTTCCAAAAACGGATACATTTTTACATATTCAAAAATTGCGTGATAATCTTTTGATGCAAGCAGTCTTTGAAAATCCATCAAAATTTTTGCTTTATCTTTATATTCATTTGCTTTTTCTTCATATCCGGGGAAATTTTCCAAAATCCCGGCGTAAGATAAAACTTTTTTATAATCTCCGTCTTTTAATAAAATCTGAATATTCCGATCAAGTGTTTTAGCAAAATTTATTGCTCTTTTATACTCTTCTGTTTCTGTTAAAAACGGAAATCTTTTAACTAAAATAAAAAACTCTTTAAAATCTTTTTTTGCCAGTTTTTCTTTTAATAAATTATAGAGCTGCTTTTCATTAAAAAGAGCCTGAATTAACGGTGTTTTTTGAGAAACTCCCCTAAAAGGTTTTAATAAATCTCTTGCTTTTTCAATATTGTTTTCTTTTAACATTGCCTCTTTTGCCAAATCAAAAACTTTTTTCCAGTCGTCTTCCATTTTTTTATAATAAATTGTATCTTTAAATGAAGGATACTGATTGGCCAGAGAATATGCCAAAGGATATTTTAAGGTAAACACCGCATTTTTAAATTTGTCAAATTCCCTGAAATCCCTAAGCAAATTTTGTATGATAGCTCTTTTTACAGGGATATCCGCAAAAGGTTTAAAAAGCTCTTTTGCACTTTCGATATCACCTTTTTCCAAAAATTTATGAGCTATATTTAATGTTTTATTCCATTCGTTTTCAAGCAGCTTATATGCGTTTGTAGACTGTAAAAAAGGATTTTTGTTTATAAGCTCATAAGCCATAGAATATTTTTTGGAAGAAATTAACGCCCTTAACTCTCTCTCTTCTGAAAGCAAATCATAAATGTATATATCCCCATCGAGTGTTCCTACAAGCAGATAATTTTTATCTTTAATATATTCTATAGAACTTGGAGATGAAGGGAGTTTAATAAATTCATTTGTTATCAGTTCATAGTTTTCCAGAGAATATAAAGCCACTTTTTTATCAGTGGAAACAATAAAAAGAAACCTGCCGTCTTTATCTATGCATAAATCAACAATCTGATCAGTCATATTGGGCAGCCTCTTTAAAACTTTTCCTTTTGCATAATTCCATACAATCAATTCCCCTGTTTTATCTCCGCTTATCATTTGTTGATTAGGGATAAATTTAAGCTTTGTAACAGCGCCTCTGTGTGACTTTTTTCTGAAAGACAAATCCATTGATGCAATGTTTGTAATAGTTATGCTTCTATCATAACTTCCTGTGGCAGCCCACAAAGAATTCAGGCTGAAATCGGTTGAAAGTATATAATCGGCATGTGGAGGAAGTGCCCCTACCATTTTTCCGGTAGATATTGACCATAAATATGCCCTACCGTCTTCTCCACCTGTTAAAATATATTTTTCCTCTTTGTCAAAACTTACGCTTAATACATTGCCTTTATGCCATCCAAGCAAAAAAAGCTGTTTTTTATTCTCTATATCCCAGACAGAAGTTTTTTTCTTTCCATCAACGGCAATCGCCAAATATTTGCCGTTCTCAGAAATATCCACACCGTTTTCCAAAGGTCTATTTTTAGGAAGTTTTATCCTAAATCCTCCAACAAGTTTATAATCTTCAATAGAATATATTCTTAATGTATTTTCTTCATCCATCACACAGAATTTACTGTTTCCAATATATTTAATCTTATTTATAGCTGTTTTTATAACCAGTCTTTTTATTGCTTCCAAAACCCATCCTTTAAAATTATGCTAATATTTTAACAAAAAAGGCAATTTATGACCACACTTACAATTATTGACACATTCGGATTTTTATTTAGAAATTTTTATGCCCTGCCCCCGCTTAAAAGCAAAAAAGGCATTCCTACAGGAATGATAACCGGATTTATGAATTTTATAGCAAGTCTCGGACGTGATTTTCCAACCGATTATGTTGTATTTACACTCGATTCAAAAGAAAAAGAAACTTTCAGAAAAGAGATGTTCAGCGATTATAAAGCAAACCGTCCGGAAGCTCCGGAAGAGCTTAAAGCCCAACTTCCGATTGCAATAGATTTAATTAAAGAAATGGGCTTTAAGATGATAGAAAAACCAGGATTTGAAAGTGATGATTTAATTGCAAGTTTAGCCAAAACAGCAGCTAAAAACGGGATAAAAGTAAAAATAGTAAGCCATGATAAGGATATGTATCAGTTAATTGATGATGATAAAATAGTGATTTTTGACCCTATAAAAAAAACAGAAATAAACGAAGTTGAATGTTTTAAAAAATTCGGGGTTTATCCAAAAGATTTTAAAGATTTTCAGGCATTACTCGGAGATTCAAGCGATAATGTCCCTGGAGTCAGAGGAATAGGGGTAAAAACAGCCGCAAAACTTATAAATGAATATCATACGCTTGAAAATATATACGCCCATATTGATGAAATAAAAGGGGCTGTAAAAAAAAGACTCCTTGATGGAAAAGAGAGTGCATTTTTAAGTAGAAAGCTTGTAACCTTAAAAACAGATTTGTTTGAAAATATAAATTTAGAAGAATTTAAATACCCTGAAATAAACCCTGTTTTGAAAGTGGCCGACAAACTTATAGATCTTGATATTAAAAGCATAGTGGACAGGGTAAAAAAAGACGGGCTTTTTGTTAAAACAAAAGCACCCGAGATAAAAAGAATCGAATTTAACGCCGTTTTAATAGAAAATGAAAAAGAGCTCTTTGACATAATTGATTCAATTAAAGATGAAATTGTAGCATTCGATACGGAAACCGATTCTCTTGAAAATCCCAATATAGTCGGATTCAGTTTTGCCTTTAGGGAAAATGAGGCCTATTATGTGCCTGTGAATCATAATTATTTAGGGGTTAGCAAACAGATACCTGAAAATAAGGCAATTGAAGCAATTAAAAAATTATTATCCAAAAAAATAATAGGGCACAATTTAAAATTTGATTTTAAAATGTTGCGAAAATACGGAATTGACACCCCCGCCCCGTTTGCCGATACAATGATTCTTGCCTGGATAATCGACCCCGATTCCCCGGTAGGGCTTGACAGTGTTGCAAAAAGATATCTTGAGCATACAAATATAAAATTTAAGGAAGTTGTGGGAAAAAATCAAAATTTCTCAAATATAGACATCCAAAGTGCCTGCAAATATGCTGCTGAAGATGCTTTTATAACATTAAAACTGTATCATAAACTAAAAGAAAAATTATGGAAAGAAGTTAAATGGGATTTGGAAGAAATTGAGTGGCAATTTATAAATTTGTTAATTGATATGGAAAACGAGGGGATAAAACTTGATATAGAATATATGAATAAACTCCAGAAAAAAATAACCGAAAAATTAGACTCCCTTACCAAAGAGATTTATTCTCTTGCGGGAAGCGAATTTAATATAAAAAGTCCTAAACAGCTTGGATACATACTTTTTGAAACCTTGAAACTTCCTGCAAAAAGAAAAACAAAAACCGGATTTTCCACCGATGAAAAAGTGTTAAAATCATTAAAATCCGCTCATCCTATAATAGAAAAACTGCTTGAATACAGAAAATTTGACAAATTACTTTCAACATATATAATACCGCTGAGCGAGCATGCAAAAAAAGACAAATTCCATAAAATTTACACCAATTTTCTTCAGACAGGAACATCCACGGGAAGACTTTCAAGCAAAAATCCAAATCTTCAAAACATCCCGACATCAACCGAAATAAACATAAGAAACGCTTTTTATACAGATAAGCTTTTTGTAAGCCTTGATTATTCCCAAATTGAACTTAGACTCCTTGCACATTTCAGTGAAGATTCCTCAATGATAAAAGCTTTTTTGGAAAATGCCGACATACACCAGAAAACAGCCGATATTATAGGAACCACAAGAAGTATTGCAAAATCTATAAATTTCGGTCTAATCTACGGAATGGGGCCTAAAAAGCTTAGTGAAACCATAAATGTTTCCATGAAAGAGGCAAAAGAATTTATAGAAAAATATTTTTCATCATTCCCTACAGTAAAAGATTTTCTGGAAAAAATCAAAATAAATGCAAGGGATAATGGATTCGTGGAAACACTTTTTAAAAGAAGAAGATTTTTCGATTTTGCAAGTGCAAACGCGCGGACATTGGCAATGTTTGAAAGAGAAGCGGTTAATACAATTTTTCAGGGAAGTGCAGCAGATATTATTAAAAAAGCAATGCTTGATATTAAAAATTTTAACCCAAGTGCAAAAATGATTCTTCAAATCCACGACGAACTTATTTTTGAAATAGAAGATGAAAAAGAAGCATTAGAATACAAAAAAATAATGGAAAATGTTGTAAAACTAAAAGTACCTTTAAAAGTAGGAATTAGTTTTGGAAAAAGGTGGGGGGAGCTTAAATGAATGTAAAATGGATAATGAAAAATGGGAAATTAATATTTTTACTGTTTTTAATATTTTTTACCGCTTGTAGCGAAAAGCAGATAAATATTTATGCAGTTGCAAAACCCAATGAAATACAAAACGAAAAAATAAGATTTATAAAAATAGATAAAATTCAAAATGACAAAACAGACCTTAAAGACAAAATTATTCAAAAAATAAAAGTTGTTAATAATATAAAACCAGACTATTTTCATATAAATCCAACAAATTACAAATCTGTTTTGAGCGGAACAGAAAAAATAAACAAAAATGATATTTTTTATTACAAAAAAGTAAAAATAATCTATAAAAACAACAGATGTAAAGTAACCCTTTATCCCTGTAGGGAAATAGGAGGCAGATTTTTCTGCAACTATTCAAACCCGATTCATTATTCTTTAAAAAATTTTAAAAATATTCAAAAAAAGAGTTATCAAAACGGGGATTATATTTTAATTAATAACTTTATTTATAAAGAACGGATATATTGTAAATCTGAATTTACCACAATAAAATGCGAAAAAAAAGAAATTACACTTAAAAGCAAATTAAACATAAAAGATAAAAACAGTAATTTACTTTTTTCAAAAACCTATAAAAAAATATCTATAAACGACCCGTGTCAAAATATAAAAGAAATTTACCCAAATGAAACAAAAGAATATAAAGCATATTTAGATTTTAATCAAAAAGCCATCACCCTTGCATATGATACAGCCTCTAATTTTATAGAAGATATAGCCCCCCATTATATTACTTTCAGTGCAAAATTATTTGACAATGCGGATGTAAGTATGAAATATTTTGATAAAAAAACATTTGAAAATATTATAGATACAATAAACAAAAACCCGTCCAAAACAAAAAATTTATTAAATAAAATACAAAAACTTTCAATTAAATACCCAAAAAGCTGTGTTATAAAATACGATTTGGCCGTTATGTATTTGAAAATAAAAAATTACCAAAAAGCAAAAAATTTATTAATAAATCTAAATAACTGCAATAAAGATATTCAAAAAGAAAGGGATAGATTATTCAATATTTTACAAAAGGTTTATTTCTAATAACCTCAATCCCCATTTTCAAGCATTTAAAAGAAAATTTAAAAGGGGGTGTTTTTGCAATGTATTCGCAATAGCTTTTTCCAAATTTTTTAATAGCTTCAGCCTCTTCTACAAATAAAATAAACATAGCTCCCAAAAACATAAGCCAGCCGGCAAATAAAACAGCTATAATTTTTGAGCTTAAAAGAGCAACTCCTACCATCAAAAACATATTTCCAAACTGCCCGGGGTGTCTCATACAGCTAAAAATTCCGACATTTACAAATTTATCCGGAGGGGAAAATTTATCTGTTTTAACTTTGTGTCCGTAAAGTTTAAGAGTTCTTCCCGCAATTGAATTTAACATAATGGCATAAATTATAAACAAAACCCCTAAAATTTCTAAAAACAGATTTTTTTCAATTAATCTCGGGGCAAAAAAGCAAACTCCTAAATCGGCTAAAAACAAAACTATCCAGTATGTAAATCTTTTTTTCATTTTTCACTTTCTATTTTTGCAATTTCAACATAATCTTTCGGCAACTCTTTTTTAGGTTTAATCCCCGCTTTGTCTTTTAATCTGCTGATTTGTGAAATTACATTTCCCCTTCCGGTAATCAGTTTGTTTTTTGCACTTTCAAAAGATTTTCCGGCTTTGTCTATTGAGTCTCCCACTTTTTCAAAATCTTCTATAAAACCTCTTATTTTATCGTATAAGTTTTCGGCAGATTTAACAACTTCGGCAATGTTTTTTGCCTGTTTTTCGTATCTCCAGGAAACTTCAATACTTCTAAGAGCAGCCAAAAGGGTAGTAGGAGATGTTAAAATTATCCTTTTTTTAAATGCATATTCAAATAAACCCGGCTCATTTTCAAGTGCCAGCATCAAAGCCCCTTCAATCGGTACAAACATTAAAATAAAATCAAGTGAATTATGATTTAGGGATTCATATTTTTTTTCGGCCAGTGTGTCAATGTGTCTTTTTACCGAAATCAGATGATTTTTCAAAGCATCTTCATTTCCCCCAACATATTCGTCATATGCATTTAAAGAGACTTTTGAATCTATTATGACAATTCTTTCATTTGGAAGATATACCACCACATCCGGTCTTAATATTTTATTTCCGTCTTTAAACACCACTTCTCTTTTAAACTCTTCCCCTTCCCTTAACCCGCTCATTTCAAGTATTCTCTCAAGCACAACCTCACCCCAGTTTCCAACCTTTTTAACATCCCCTTTTAAGGCTTTTGTCAGATTATTTGCATCCTGGCTTAGCTGCTGGTTTAATTCTTTCAAATTCTTAAGTTCATTAAAAAGTGAAGATATGTTTTTAATTTCACTTTCATACAGTTTATTTACTCTTTCTTTAAAATCTTTTAAATTATTGTTAAGAGGATTTAATATATTTTCAAAATTTTTAATACCGTCGTTTGAAAGTTTTTTGGCATTTTCTTCTAAAATTTTATTTGCAACATTTTCAAAAGCCGTTTTTAACTCTTCTTCGCTTTTTTTGATAATTGAGAGTTTTTCTTCGTAAGCTTTTTGCTCTTCATTTAGCTTTGTCTGAAGTTCTTTTATTAACGCTTTGTCTTTTTGGTTTTCTTTCAAAAGAGCGTCATATTTTTCTTTTATCTCTTCCAAAAACGAAAGTTTTTCATTTAAAGCCGATTTTTCTTCAGAAAGTCTGTTTTTTTCGTTTCTTAATTTTTCATATTCTGTTTTTATATTTTCATATTCTTTTATTTTTTCTTCTAAATTTTCAATTTCTTTTTCCATAACGGCTGCCTGAGCCATATGATTTTGAAAATTCTCTTTTGTTTGTCCGTATATTTTATTCAATTCTTCAAACTCGGCTTTGACTTTTTCATTTTCCGATTTTGTTTTATTCATCACATAATACATAAAGCCTATAGCCACAAAAGCTAAAACAACAATTAAAATAATAATTAAATAAATTTCTTTCATCCCGTCTCCTTAAATTATTTTTTCAAATTTTCTCAAATTTTTACGTCTGATTTTGACGCCCGGCAGATACTTTTCAACCAAAGTCCAAAAATTCCTGCCGTGATTTTTATGTTTAATATGGGCTAGTTCATGCACAACAACATATTCAATCAGCTCTATAGGAAGTTTTGCAAGAAAATAATTAAAACTGACGGAATTTTTATAACTGCAGCTTCCCCATCTTGTTTTATTGAATCTAAAAGATATTTTAGCAGGATGCAGATTCATTTTATTAGCATACTTATAAACAATCGGCAAGATAACTTCAGGCAGTTTATTTTTATAGATTTCTTTTTCGTCAATTCCGTTTTTTATATATTTTTTTCCAAAAAGATAATAATAATTCACATTTTTTTGTTTTTCAATTATGTGGTCGGCATACTTTAAAATGAACTTTTTTACAAAATCATTTGACACAAATCTGTTTGCACTAACCTCCACATGAGAATCATAAATTCTTAAATAAATATGCTTTATAGGCTTTTTTATTATTTTATATTTTATTTCAACCCCGTTAAAAAAAAGTTTATCCATTTTTCATAAACTCCACTATTTTACCATGAAACCTTGCATAACACAAATTCAAATCGTTTTCATAAATTTCAGCCAATTTACCCCAGTTTTCTTCCACTCCCCTCTCAAACCACTCTTTCATATCATCATAACTTTCAAACTCAAAGCCTTTTTTCTTAAGGAGTCTTTTTGTGTATGCATCCATAACCATAGTTTCTTTGAAACAGGCATAGCATAATATACTGTCAGCCGTTTCGAATCCTATTCCTTTTTGGCTTAAAAGCCACTCACGGGTTACATTTTCTTTAAAATTTTCAAAATCACCAAAATCTCTTAAAATATTTCTTGAAAGTGCTATCAGTCTTTTTGCTTTTTGATTGTAAAATCCGGCAGATTTAATAAGCTCAGCCAAATAAGAAGGCTCAAAACTTGCCACTTCTTCAATTCTCCATTCTCCATCACGGCCGCTTGAAAAGCGGCCAGATGAGCAAAGCTCACTTTTCATTTTTAACTGATTTAACGCTTTTTCAACATTCTCCCATTTAGTATTTTGCGTTAAAACAGCACCTACCACCACTTCAAAAGTACCGGCATCCGGCCACCAGTATTTTGGCTTATTTTTTAACAGCTCTTTTTTTCTAAGTTCTTCTAACAGTTCATATGAATTGCTAAATTCCATCTCTCCTCCATTTTCCACCATGGCCGCTTTTCAAGCAGCCAGGTGAGCTTAATTCGCTTTGCTCATTTTCGCTCATTTTTCACTTTTCACTTTTCATCATGGCCGCTTTTCAAGCAGCCAGATGAGCTTAATTCGCTTTACTCATTTGCGCTCATTTTTCACTTTTCACTTGAAACTTGGCTACTTGGAACTTGGCAACTTGTCAACTCCCAACTCACTACTCACAACTCACTACTCACAACTCACTACTCACTACTTTCGCTTCCTGTGTTACAATAAGTTCTCCATCATCAAAAGCTTTATATTTTTTGGCTGAAATCGATTTTTTAGCATCCGTATTAATAACAACCGCCTGAAAAATTGTTTTGCATTTCTTAGGCACGTCAAAATTATGCTTAAGCCCTGTGAGAGAGTTCATAATAGGGGCGTTTTCTTTTATGCCTATTACATTATCCCTGCATCCGCTAAGCCCTATATCCGTTAAATAGCAAGTCCCATCATTTATTTGTAAATCATCGGTTCCTATATGTGTATGGGTTCCGATAATCGCTCCAACTTTTCCTTTTAGCAGATGAAAAAGAGTTCTTTTTTCAGCAGTAGCTTCTGCATGAAAATCTATAAAAATAAATTTTTCTTCTTTTAAATTATCTACAAAATTTTTAATTTCAATAAAAGGATTTTTTCCATAAGGCATCGTAAAATTTCCCATAGCATTAATTACAATTATATTTTCATCTTCATAATACCATCTGCCCGGAGCTTCAAAATAATTAAGAGGTCTTAGTATCTTACCTTCGCTAAGCAGCTGCAAAGCTTCTTTTTTTTTATCAAAAGTATGGTTTCCGCCTGTAAAAATATCAATTCCGGCATTTTTCATCTCTTCATATGTTTTAACTGTAATTCCAAATCCATGGGTAATATTTTCATAATTTCCTATTACATAGTCAATATTTTCTGTTTCTTTTATAAGCGGCAGATATTTTTTTACCGTTTTTCTGCCCGGCTTTCCCACAATATCACCTATAAAAAGTATATTCATTTATCACCTTTGATATAATTTGATTATGAAAAAGTTTATATTATTTGTAATTATAATCAATTTATTCGCCGGCAGTATCAATGACACTAATTCAACCCATAAAATAATAGTAGGCTATAAAAAAAATTTTATTGACAAAATAAATTATTTTGTACCGGACTTTTTAAAAATTTCAACGGAGACATCATTTGTAAATATAAGAATTTATGAAGATACATTAACTCAAAAAACACCTTCAGCTTCTGTGGGTATAAATATTAAACTGCCCGAATTTTTTGTAAAAAAAATTAAAACAAAAAATAAAAATGTAAACAATGCCAAAAAAAAAGAGTATTCGTCAATCATTTTTAAATTAAGGCCGTTTATAAGAATAAAAAAACACAGAATTTTTTTCTTTCAAAACATAATCGAATATAAAAAAACTTATTTAAACAATGAATTTGGAATATCAAATAAAATAAATTATTATCCGTTTGAAAATTATTGGGAAGAAAATATCAATTTTGCCTATTTCAAATATTTAAAAAACATTTTTGGAGCCAATTTAAATATTTCTACAGATAAAGAAAATTTCCCGACAAAATATTATTCTTTAAATTTTTCTGTTTCTAATTTCAAAAGAAAATTTATCTCTTCTTATGGATATGAAATCGGGGGAAGCACTGATAATAATCCTTTTATTTATTATCATAAGTTATTTATAAATTTCAGAAAAACACTTTTTAATAAAAAATATATATATCTGGAATTAATGCCTTATTTTTTAATTTCAAAAGATTATGACTTCAAATTAAAACCGGCTGTTACTTCATCAATAAATATAAAATTTTAGATAAAATTTCAATAAAAAGGCTATTGATGATTAAAGCTCTAAGAGGCATGAAAGATATTATCGAAGATAAAAGATTTTTAAAAATTTACGACACAGCAAGAGAAGTCGCCGAAAGTTACGGATACGGATATATAGAAACGCCTATTTTGGAAGAAACCGGACTTTTTAAAAGAAGTGTCGGGGAAAGCAGTGATATTGTAAACAAAGAAATGTACGAGTTTAAAGACAGGGGCGGAAATGATGTATGTCTCCGTCCCGAAGGCACCGCAGGGGTTGTAAGAAGTTTTATCGAGCATAAATTTGACAGAGTGCAAACTCCTAAAAGATTTTGGTATTTCGGCCCTATGTTTAGATACGAAAGGCCCCAAAAAGGAAGACTCAGAGAATTTCACCAGTTCGGAATCGAAAGTTTCGGAGAATCAAGCGTATACGAAGATGTTTTAATAATCGCCGTTGCAGCCGATATTTTTAAAAAATTAAACATCGATTTTACATTAAAAATAAATTCTCTTGGCTGTGAAAAATGCATGCCTGAATATAAAAACAAATTAGTTTCATTTCTTGAAAAAAACAAAGACAAATTATGCGAAGACTGCCAAAGAAGAATAAACCAAAATCCGATTCGTACACTTGATTGTAAAAACTCTTCATGCCAGGCGATTTTAAAAAACGCTCCGAAAATTACAGACAATCTGTGCGAAAACTGTTTGAGTGATTTTGAAAAATTAAAAGAAGGGCTAAACGCTTTAAAAATACCTTTTGAAATAGATAAACACTTAGTAAGAGGTCTTGATTATTACACAAAAACAACATTTGAATTTATAAGTAACAGTATCGGTGCTCAAAGTGCAATTTGCGGCGGCGGAAGATATGACAGACTGGTTGAAATGCTTGGAGGAAAACCGACTCCCGGTGTCGGATTTGCGATAGGAATTGAAAGGATTATGGATTTGATTTATATAAACAGCGAAAGAAACGGTATCTATATGGGTGCATTAATTCAGGAGGCTCTCCCTTTTATATTAAAAAAAGCAAACGAACTTAGAAGAGAAGAAAAAGTATTTGCAGAAGTTAAAATAAAATCACTTAAAGCGCATTTAAAAGCTGCGGATAAAGGAAACTATAAAAAAGCCCTGATTGTGGGGGAAGACGAATTAAAAAGCGGAAAATTTTTTGAAAAAGAACTATAAAATAGTGAGTAGTGAGTTGTGAGCCTGCCCGGCCGTTTGAAAAACGGCGGGGTGGTTAGTGGTGAGTAGTAAAGTTGCCAAGTAAACTTTTTACTTTTAATTAAAAGGGTTTTTTATGGATTACGGCCTAAATATTTGGGGTGAAAATAATTTTTTTATAGACAATGACAGACTGAGAATAAATTATGCAAACCAGCCGGCACTTATTGATATAGTAAAAGACCTTGAAGCTCAGGGTATAAAAGGCCCTATTTTACTTCGTTTTCCGCATTTAATAAGAAAACAGATAAATTCACTTTACCAAAATTTCAATCAGGCCATAAAAGAATTTGATTACAAAGGTGAATTTAAAGCTGTATTTCCCCTAAAAGTCAATCAGTTTCCTACATTTGTAAAACCTTTAATTAAAATAGCCAAAAATTATAATTACGGCCTTGAAGCCGGAAGTAAGGCGGAGCTTATTCTGGCAATGACTTACAATAATAAAAATTATCCCATTACCATAAACGGTTTTAAAGACAGAGAAATGATACGCCTTGCGTTTATTGCCGGATTTATGGGTTATAACGTAACTATTACCATAGAAGGGCTTAACGAGCTCAATTCCATTTTGGAAGTAAGCCGTGAATATAAAAAAGTACCGGTATTTATAGGAATCAGAATAAGGCTTCATACAAGCGGAGTGGGAATATGGGCAAAATCAGGGGGATATGAATCAAAATTCGGGCTTAATTCCACTGAAATTATTGAAGCTGTTGAAATACTGAAAAAAGAAAATCTTATCGACAAAATTAAAATGATTCATTTTCATATAGGAAGCCAGATAAATGACATAGGACCCCTTAAAAAGGCAATAAGGGAAGCCGGAAATATTTATGCAGACCTCAGAAAAATGGGCTCAGTTAATTTAAGCGCCATTAATATAGGCGGAGGTTTGGCAATAGAATATTCCCAGTGGGAACATAAAAGGGACAGAAATTATTCCATCAGAGAATTCAGCAATGATGTAATATATCTGTTAAAAGAAATTGCTTCTAAAAAAAATGTCCCTATGCCGGACATTTATACAGAAAGCGGCCGCTTTATCGCTTCCCCCTCAACTGTGCTTATAGCGCCTGTAATTGAACTTTTTTCCCAGGAGTATAATGAAAAAGCCCTTAGACTCAAAGAAAAAAATCCGGATTTGATTGAAGAACTTCTCGATTTATTCAAACTGATAAATGAAACTAATTATATAGAATATTTTCATGATGCACTTGATCATTTTGAAAGCCTCTTAACACTCTTTGATTTGGGAATAATAGATTTAACAGACAGAAGCAATGCGGAAATTCTGGTTAATTTAATAATAAAAAAAGCAATTGTTTTTGCGACATACAGGGGATTTAAAAATAAAGAATTAAAAGCGATAAATGAAAAAATACAGGAAAAATATTTAGCAAACTTTTCCATTTTTCAAAGCCTTCCGGATTTTTGGGGATTAAAACAGCGCTTTCCTTTAATGCCTATAACAAAACTTAATATAAATCCAAACAGAAGTGCCACAATTTGGGATATCACCTGCGACAGTGACGGTGAAATACCTTTTAATAAAGAAACGCCTCTTTATCTGCATGATGTAGATTTAAACAAAGAAAATTATTATCTTGCATTCTTTTTGGTTGGAGCTTATCAGGAAATTTTAGGAATGAAACATAATCTGTTCAGCTATACCAACGAAGCGGTTATAACTTTTGATGAAAACGGAAATTACAAAATAGATTTTCTTGAAAGAACTCAAAAAATAAGGGATATTTTAATAGATTTGGATTATGAAATAGATGAAATAGAGCATCTGTTAAAAAGCAAAATTAAAAAAAGCAGTTTAAACAAAGAAGAGCAAAAAGAACTTTTAGGAGAGCTTTTTATTTTATTAAACGATACGGTTTATTTAAAAGATTAACCGTTATTTCCCACTATTTCCTCTTTTTTTACTAAATTATCAACTTTTAATATTGTAACAATTCTTCCGTCATCCATTCTGCCGATACCTTCTATGATTTCATCATCATTTTCATAGGTGCTCGGAGGCGGCGCAATATTTTTTTTGGGAATTCTCAGGGCTGAGGTAAGCCTGTCTATTATAAAAGCGACATCTTCGTTTTTTATTTTCATTACAATAAATCTTGTGGCATCCGGATCTATTTCCGGCTCAGCGGCGGTATTGAATTTTATTCTCAAATCTATCAGAGGCAAAACATTGCCTCTTAAATTAAACACCCCTAAAACATAAGGGGGAGTAAAAGGGACTTTGGTCCATTCTATAGGTTTGATAATTTCCTGAATGGATAAAATAGGTACTGCAAATTCCTCTTCTCCCACTATAAATCCCACAACCTGAATATAATCATCCAATACATTTTTTTCTTCACCGCTCCCTAAAGCTTTTTTCTGCTGTTTTAATATTTCGTTTAATCTGCCCATTTATTATCCTTATAATCCCAAATTTCTTCTAACTACATTTTGCAAATATTCCGGTGTGTACGGTTTGGTGATATATTCATTCATTCCCACCTCAACCCCTCTGACCCTGTCCGATTTTGTAGTTCTGCTTGTCACCGCTATTAAAGGCAGTTTTCTGTATTTATTGTATTTTCTGATTTCCTGAGCCAGTGTATATCCGTCCATTCTCGGCATTTCTATATCTATAAGCATAGCATCGATATCGTTTTTTTTGAGTTTTTCAAGAGCTTCCATACCGTCTTTGGCTTCTATAACCTGTACTCCGAGAGGCTCAAGTGATTGTTTCATTATTTTTCTGTCCATCGGTGAATCATCTATTATCATTACAACATAATCTTCGGGTTTTTCTTTTTTCTTTTTACTTTGACCGATAGCCGCTGTGGCATTAACCCTGTTATGTGTTTCTTTTGCAAGTTTCATTAAACTGCCCACATCAAGAATCAATGTAACCTTGCCGTCACCTCTGATTGTCGCACCTGCAATTCCCGGAATTCCTTTTAAAAATTCCCCCAGTGATTTAATAACTATTTCTTCCTGGCCAATAAAACTGTCAACTATCAAACCTATTTTTGTCGCTCCAAGACCCAAAATTACCACATATAAATATTTATCCGGTTCAAGAACTTTTTCTATTTTAAAAACATCAGCCATATTAACAAGAGGCAGTATTTCATCTCGCAGTTTCAATACACTTTTTCCTTCAATTGTATAAATATCTTCTTCGACAATTCTAACGGTTTCGATTACATTTGAAAGAGGTACGGCGAAAAGCTCTTCCTGACTGGCTACCAGCAATGCCTGAATAATAGCAAGGGTTAGAGGAATTTTAAGTTTAAAGGTTGTGCCTTTACCTGGGATTGAATCCACTTCTATAATACCGTTTAATTTTTCAATATTTGTTTTTACAACATCCATTCCCACACCGCGGCCGGAAACTGATGTAACTTTAGCAGCAGTTGAAAAGCCGGGTTTAAAAATAAGCATAAACGCTTCTTTATCGCTCATATTTTCAGCTTCCTGGGAAGTAATAAGCCCTTTTTCTATAGCTTTTTGTTTTAAAGCATCAGGGTCCATTCCGGCACCGTCATCTTTTATTTCAATTACAATCATATTACCTTCGTTATATGCTTTAAGCCAAACTGTGCCTTCTTCGGGTTTTCCTTTTGCTTTTCTTTTTTCAGGCTCTTCAATTCCATGGTCAATGGAATTTCTAATCATATGCACCAGAGGGTCACCGATTTCTTCTATAATGGATTTATCAAGCTCTGTTTCTTCACCTTCAATAATTAACCTCACTTTTTTACCAAGCTCACGGGAAAGGTCTCTTACCAGGCGGGGAAATTTATTAAACACTTTTCCAATAGGAAGCATTCTTGTCTTCATAACTGCTATTTGTAAATCGGTTGTAACAATTGATATACTTGAGACCACTTGATTAAGTTCTTCTAAAAATTTTTCGCCTTCATATCTTTCTTCCACGTCGTTATAAATTTTAATAAGCCTGTTTTTTGCTAAAACAAGTTCTCCGATTAAATTCATAAGCTGGTCAAGCCTTTTTACATCAACTCTGATTGTCTGCTCGGCAGTAGAAATTTTTTTAATCTCTTTTTTCTTTGAAACCGAAGGTTTACTCTCCTGCGCTTTTGCAGGTTTTGTTTCTTGTTTTTGAGCCGGAATATTTTTTTCCTCTTTTTTTTCTTCGGTTTTTTCTTCTTTATTTCCTTCAGAGTTTCTAAGTTTCACCAAATGCTCTAACACTGCGTCAAGCTCTTCCGGAGAGAGAGAATCCAAATCAAGTTCATCCGCATTTTCAAGTGTAATTTCGTCCAGATTAATATTACCTACAGCATTTCCTTCTTTTTTTTCATTTTTACCATTTTCACTGCTTTCACTACTTACATTTTCACTGTTTTCACCGCCTAAACTTTTTCCATTTGCAATTGCATCAAGTTTTTTAACCACTTCGTCAATATCTATTTCAGGTGAACTGTCATCCCCGTTGTCCCTTATATATTCAAGAATTGCTTTCATCAAATCAACTGATTCCAAAATAACATCCATAATATCCGGCGTTATCTTAAGTTCCCCTTTTCTCGCCTTATCAAGAACAGCTTCCATATGATGGGTTAAATGAGCTAATTTTTCAAAATTTAAAAAACCGCTGCTTCCTTTAATGGTATGGGCAACCCTGAATATTTTATTAAGTAAATCCAAATCATCCGGATTATTTTCAAGCTCAATCAAATCCTGGTCCATCTCTTCTATCATTTCGAAAGCTTCTATTAAAAAATCTTCCAATAATTCCTGAATATCATCCATTTTTATTCCTTATTTGAATTTTTAAGCACATCTGCTATAGATTTATAAAATTTACTCGGATCGAATTTGACAAGATAGCCTTCAGCACCGACGGCTTTCCCCCTCTCGTCTGAAAATGCGTCCGAAATTGAAGAAGAGAATATTAAAGGGATATTTTTAAATCTTGAATCGTTATGAATTTTAGCAGCCATATGATACCCGTCCATTTTCGGCATTTCAACATCACTTAAAATAAGTTTTAATTTTTCTTTTAAATTATCGCCGTATACAGAATAAAGCTCTTCTAATTTTTCAAGCCCTTCCTCTCCGTTTTTAGCTTCAATAACATCAAATCCCATTTTTTCCAATGCTTCTTTTTCCATTTTTCTTGCGGTAAGAGAATCGTCTACTAAAAGCACAAGACCGGAAAATTTTTCTATTTTATCTGTTTCAAATTCCAGATTTGCTTCAAAAAGCCCCATTTCTTCAACAATGCTTTCCAAATCCAAAATAAGCATTATTTCACCGTTTTCAAGTTTTGTAATTCCTGTTATTTTACTTTTATCAAGTTTTCCCTGCCCGACTCCAAAACTTGCAGGTTCTATATCCGCCCATGAAATTCTTCTTATCCTTTTTGCATCATGGACAATAAAGCCTATAAGCATATTGTTAAATTCGGCAATAATTACCCTTTTTTTTATAGGAGCTTCGTTTTCATTAGGCTCTTTTATCCCCATCCATTTGGCAAGATTGACTACAGGGACGACCACTCCCCTCAAATCAAAAATTCCCTCAACAAAATCTTCACTGCCAGGTAATTCGGTAAGTTCGGGCATTTTAATTATTTCTCTGACTTTTGCCACATTTATACCGTAAATCCCTTCATATATTTTACCGTCTGCATCTTTTTTAAAAATCCTGAAATCGACAAGCTCCAGTTCGTTTGAGCCGGCTTTTAATATTTTGTCATCGGCCATAATTTAATTCCTTAAATTTTATTTTGTTATCTAATTGTATTATATTATATTTTCCGCTGCAAAAAAAAGACGGGAGAATCTTTATTGAAGAGATACTTTTGGAAATATGATAATGTCCTATGATTATATAATCATATTTTTTAGCAATATTTAAATTCAAATCTATTTTTTGACATTTTATTTTCTTATTCAAAAATTTTTTAAAAAGCCAGTTATTTACAAAATTAAAACTAAATATATGAATCAAATTAAGCGTTATTTTATTTCTTATTATCATTGAATACAATTTATAAAAAAAACTTTCGTTATCCAAATCCCCGTGAGATAAATAAACAGATTTTTCAATGTCTGTAAACGCATCGGCAAAAGTAACCGCGGGAAAAAATTCATCAATACAAAAATCGTGATTTCCGTAGATATAATAAACTTCTGTTTTTTTAGATAATTTATTAATAAGTTCAATCGCTTCTTGATTATATTTTTTTAAATATTCAAAAGGCAAAAGAAGATGAAAAATATCCCCCATAAAAAAAACCTGAGGAGGATTTTTTTTAACTAAAAAATTTAAAAAATTTAAAAAACTCTTATCACCTTTTTTATAATGCGAATCGGCTATAAAAACAGCCCCGTTTTTTATATCAATCTCTTTTATTCTCACTACTCACCACTCACTACTCACTATATTTATGGTACATAAGCTATTTTGGGAAGTGCCGTGTTTTCAGGCAAATCAAAAAGCAGATTTGCATTTGCAACAGCCTGGGAAGAAGCTCCTCTTAATAAATTGTCAATTACACTGTTGATAAAAAGCATATTTTTATTTTTCATAGCAAAAATATCACAAAAATGGGTTCCGGCCACATTTTTTATTTCCACCGGGTTGTTTCTCACTCTTATAAATTTTTCATTTTTATAAACTTCTTTTAAAACTTCCATCGGGTTTATATCTTTTTTCAGTTTGGCATAAATACTGATTTGCATACCCCTTGTAATCGGCAAAAGCTGAGGCACAAATGTTACATTAAGACCGGTTTTTTCCGCTATTTCTATACTGTGGCGGTGTTTAACCGGATTATAAGCGAAAAAATTTTCATTGTCTTTTACAAAATGGGTTGTAGATTTTAACCCTTTTCCGGCCCCGCTGACCCCGCTTTTTGCATCAACAAACACATCTTTTTCAATATAATCCAAAAATGGATAAAGCCCCAGAATGGTTGCCGTAGGATAACATCCCGGATTTGCCACAAGAGACACTTTTTTTATGTAATCCCTGAAAATTTCCGGAAGCCCGTATGCCGCATTTTCCAAATGAACAGGGTCGATATGAGAACAGTAATATTCTTCGTAATTTTTCTGATTCAGTCTGTAATCGGCAGAAAAATCTACTATTTTTGTATATCCATAAATTTCTTTAACTATTGCCATAGCGGTTTTGTGGGGCACAGCCAAAAACACTAAATCAAATTTTTTTAATTTTTCGCTGTCTAATTTTTGAATTTCGCACTACGAAACTCCTCTCGAGGGAGGATAAATATTTTCTAAACTCTTTCCACCTTCACTTCCGAAAAGCCCTTTTATTTTAAAATGTGGATGATTAAGTAAAATTTTTATAAGTTCAATTCCTGTATATCCGCTCGCCCCTACAATAGCCGTTTTAATCATTTAGTTCCTTTAATTTTCTTATTAACTTTTCAAGTTCAGCTAATTTATTAGCACATATTTCATAAATTATTTCTGAATCAACATCAATATAATGATGTGAAAGTATTTCTCTTGTTCTAATAATTTTTGACCAGTATTCTTTATCATTTACTTTTAATAACAGCTTATCATTTTTTTTATAAATATTTTTAATTGCTTCTCCTATTGCTTGAAGTCTCATAGAAATACTGTCTAATCTCATTAAATTTTCTTCATTTTTTAAAAAATCATCACTACAAGAAATAGGCTGAAATCTAAATCTAATATGCCTAATACTCTCAAGAATAAAATCTAAAAGTTTATTTGTATCAGATTTATCCATAAATTACTTCTTTTTTAATATTTTCTAAAAATTTAGCGTTTTTATGAGGATAAACTATATCAATCTTTTTTTTGAAAAACTTTTCTAAAAACAAAAGAACTCCAGTTACATTATCAAAGTTTTTTTCTTCAAATTCAACATAAAAATCTATATCACTATCTTTTCTAAAATTTTCATTTGCAAAACTTCCAAAAATACCTATTTTTTTTACTGAATATTTCTTTCTTAAAACAGGTTTAATTTTATCAAGCTTTCTTAAAATATATTCTTTACTTAATTCCGCATTATCCATTATTCATTCTCCATTTTATTTTCCCGTGCTTCCAAATCCGCCACTGCCTCTTTTCGTTTCACTAAGCTCTCCAACTTCAATAAATCTTGCCTGAATCACAGGGGCAACTACAGCCTGAGCAATTCTCTCACCCTTTTTTATTTCAAAATCCTCATTACCTAAATTTATAAGAAGTACTTTAATCTCTCCTCTGTAATCAGAATCAATTGTCCCTGGTGTATTTAAAACAGTAATTCCGTGTTTAAAAGCAAGACCGCTTCTTGGCCTGATTTGAATTTCATATCCTCTTTCTATTTCAAACGCCAGAGCGGTTTTTATTAATCTTCTCTCTCCAGGCTTTATTATAATATCTTCAACAGAATGCAAATCAAATCCGGCTGCCTCTTCGCTTTTGTATTCAGGAATTATTGCTTCATTACTCAATTTCTTAACTTTTAAAACCATATTTTTCCCTCATTTTACATTTTCAATTTTTCATTAATTAAAGCAGATATCTTCATAACATATTTTATCGATTTCATATGCTTTAACGCCTCCTGGCAGATTAACTTCAACCTCATCCCCTACTTCTTTTCCGATTAAAGCTTTTGCAAGTGGAGAATTATAAGAAATTAATCCTTTTTCAGGGTTTGATTCAGGCCCTCCAACAATTGTATATTTAACCTCTTCATCACTGTCCAAATCTGTTAAATAAACAGTGCTTCCAAATGCCACCCTGTTGTGAGCATGCTCTTTAGGATCCACTACCACAGCCCTGCTTAAAATATCACTCAGTTCTGCTATTCTTCTTTCAATATGGGACTGTTTTTCTTTTGCCGCATGATATTCCGCATTTTCTTTCAAATCCCCAAGCTCTCTTGCCGCATCAATTTCTTTTGCGACTTCCGGTCTTGCAATTGTTTTTAAATAATCAAGTTCTTTTGCTAATTTTTCAAAACCGTATTTGGTCATAGGTTCTTTCATCTACACCCTTTTTAATAAAAATTATATCAAATTTATTCAGTTAATAATTCAACAACTCTCTTAGAACTGCCATATTTCAAAAGTTCCCTTAATTTTTTCGATTTTTTTTGAAATTCTTCTAAATTGCTTGTTTTATAATCTTTCAAAAGCTCATTAATATCAAATTTTTGAAGATATTCTTTATGAAACTCCCCTAAATTCTCTTTTTCAAAAATAATATTTGCTAAACCTACATAATTTAGTTTAACAAACATTTTTGCAATTAAATATTCAATCTCCCTTGCTTTATACATTAAAACAAAAGGAGTTCCAATTATTGCCGCTTCAAGGGTTGCAGTCCCTGAGCAGATATATGCAAAATCACTTTTTAAAAGGGCTTCGTGGGTATCGAATACTATTTTAAAATCACTGACATCGCCGTAAATTTCATTAATTTTGTTTTTATATACAGGATGAACCACCAAAATTTTGTTTTTATCAATTTTTTTCGCAAGTTCTCTAAAAACCGGCATAAGAGATTTTATTTCACTTTTTCTGCTGCCTGGCAAAAAAGCAACATTCCCGTATTCTTTATTATCACGATATTTTTAATTTCATCGAGTAAAGGATTTCCTACATATATACCACTTTTCCATATCTCACGCTCAAATGGAAAAATATAAGCCTTTTTATCCACAAATCTATTTACCTCTTTAATTCTTCCTTTTTTCCAGGCCCACACCTTTGGCAGATTATAAAAAGTATGTCTATTTAAGGATATTTTTTTTTAATTGACTTTGCAAGTCTAAGGTTAAATGAAGGTGCATCGATTAGTAAAACCTTGTCTACTTTTTCACTCATCTTTGTTAACTCTTCAATAGTATGTTTAGCCAATTTAATTTTAGGCAAAACATCAAAAAATCCCATTACATTGAATTCATTGCTGTCAATTACTGGCTCTCCCAAACTTTTATCAAAAACACCTTCAATTTTACACTTTTCATTTTTAACTTTGCATTTTTTTAAAATTTCCTTTAAATGTAAATTTGCACTTGGCTCAATTGCGCTTGTCAGTATCTTCATCTTCAAATTCCACACTTGCCTGATTTATGTTTTTACTTTTTACATTCTTTTTTTCATTTTTTGCATTTTCTTTTTTCTTTTCCATGACTTTTCCGTCAACCGTTTTTTTTCCAAAATATCTCGGCATACACATCAAAACTCCTTAATCAATATGGATGTTTTTTATTATTTAAATTTTACAACTTTAATTCTTTTTTACTAACTTGCACCGTTTTTATATTTTTCAATAGCTTTTATTATATCATCTTTACTTATTTTCTTAATTTTCCATTTTTCCTTTTTCATTTTCCATTTTTATCCACCTCTCTAAATTCTTGCTCATCTACATAAAACAAATATCCTTTTGCTTTTTTGCCTGTAAGTTTTTCTACAACTTCCATATAATGCCTTACCTGGTTTAAATATCCGCTTTCATCTTTTGGTTTTGTGGATTTATAATCGATTATAACATACCCGTCTTTTTTTTCTATAAGCAAATCTATCCTTCCAAGCTGTTTTTCATAAATAAAAGGAATCTCTTTTTTGCCGTCTTCAAGCTGCGGTTTTGATTTTTTATAAAAATTTTTTACTTCATTTATATCGCAAAAATCACCGTAAATATTATTTACTGCTTCTATATCATCACATTCAAAAGAGTAATGAATCGCATTTCCTAAATAAATAGCTTCATAATCGTTTGGTTTGTATTCCTCCTCATCTACCTTTAATTCCTGTTTGCCGTAATTTTTTAAATTTATTTTAATAGGTTTTATCTCATTTTCATCTTTTTTATCAACTGAAGGAATAATTTCTCCTTTTTGAAATTTTTCAAGCTTAGTAATAAATGCCGATTTTTCATTTTTTTTGAGAATTATTAATAAATTTTTAGCTCTTGTAAATGCTACATATTCAACATTTTTTTTATCTTCAAGAGTCAATCTTCTTCATTTTGTTTTATAATTTATAGTTTGAATCTATAAATTCCCTATTTGCAATTTTAAGTTTAATATCTTTTAATTTCGCATTTTCGTAATAAAACAGAATATTGCTTTTGTCACTGTTTTCTTTTGAGAGTCTGTCAAGCACTATTACATTGTCAAATTCAAGCCCTTTGCTTTTATGAATGGTTATAACGGTAATCCCGTCAAATTCTTTATACGGAAGTTCGTCTTTGTAATTATCAATCTCACTCACAAAGTCCTCTAAAGTGTCATATTTCGAGGAGTGATATAATAGTTTTAAACTTGCTTCATCTCTCAAGTCATATTTATCCATAATTTTTTTTATCATTTTAATCGGTCTGTCTTTATCTATTTTTATCACTTCATCGCTGTATTTTTTTCCTATTAGTGAAAGAAAATTTAATTTTTCTATTTTTTGGGTATTGTCATTTAAGTATTTCATAAGGGAAATTATTGCTTTTACACTGGGTTGTGAAATTATTTTTGCTTTTTTTGCGGTAACTACTCTTTTACCTTTATCTTCTAAAAATTCAGATAAAGCTAAAATATCGTCATTTGTATATACGAGTACCGCTATATCTTTGTCCTTTACCCCGTATTCATTTAAAAACTTTATTTTTTCATATACGCCCTCAAACGCATCTTCCTTTGTGATTTCATCCACCTCCACATATCCCTTTTCATCTCTGTTTGCTTCTTCTCCCAAATTAAATTTGCTGTTTACAAAATCGACTATATTTTTTGCACTTCTGTAGTTTACTTTTAATTTTTCAACCTCAAGCCCGTTGGCTCTGTATCTTTTGGCAATCTCGCTAAAAAGCTCTTTTCTTCCGCCCCTGAACCTGTAAATGGCCTGTTTTATATCCCCCACATAAAAAAAACTTCTGTTTTCCGCTCTGCCAACCCCGCTTGCTATTTCATCCACAAGCGGCTCAAATATTTCCCACTGCGCTGTTGATGTATCCTGAAATTCATCCATTAATATATGGTTTATTTTTGAATCAAGCCTAAAATACAAAAAATCTTTATCAACGGGATTTTCCCTTAAAAGAAAATATACCAAATGTTCAATATCTTTAAATGAAAGAATGTTTTCCTCTTTTTTGATTTTGAATTTTAAATTTTTGTATTTCTCATAAAAATAAAAGAGGTTTTTAAAAAAAATTTTTTCTTTTAAATTAAAATATTTATATTTTCTATTAATTTATTAAATTCATCATCCATCCAAGGTTCATAACATTTCTTAAATCTTTTCTAAACTTCCAATATCCAAAAAAGAAGGAATTGTTTTTACTTTTAACATTTCGTAAATATTTTTTCTAAAAAAATTAGTTACTTGTTTACACTCTTGTGTTGCTATAAATAAACTAATTTTTTAACTCTTCAATTTGTTTTAAAACCTCATCAATTATCCATTCTCCATTTTCACTTTTAACTCCTTGAAGTTCTTTGTCTTTTTCATACAAATCTTCAAAAAGATTTAATAATGAAGAAAATTTTTCCTCTTTTTTGGCTATATCGATTAATAACTTAAATTCATCTGTTTTTAAATCTTTTAAAAATTCTTTAAAAATTATCTCCCTGTCAATATCTCCCACATCGAAATTACTTCTAAATCCGGCAAAAAAGCTGAATTTTCTTAAGATTTTATTTATAAACGAATCAATTGTCTGAATATTTACATCGTTTGTAAGAAATTTTTTAATTAAAATATCTGTCTTACTTAACAAATCGTTTTCATTTATTCCCAACTCGTTACATATCATTTCAATAATATTTTTTTTCTCTTTTCTTTTTTTCTTCTTTTAATTTATCATCACTTTTTTTAAGCAGGTTTAAAAACTTAACAATCCTCTCTTTCATTTCATTGGCGGCTTTGTTTGTAAAAGTAATGGCAATAATATTTACAGGATTATCTAAATTAAGAAGTGCAATATATCTGTTTGCAAGCCTAAATGTCTTACCGCTTCCCGCACTTGCTTCAACACTCAATAATTTTTTCATTTCTTTTCCTTTCTTTCACCGTTGACCATTCACTATTCACCACTCACTTTTATTTTAATCTCTCCCGCATGCAATTTTATAATCGCAGTATTTACAGATACTGAGTGCTTTTTTTGTTTTTTCTTTTCCGTTTTTATCTATATAAATAATGTCCTCGGCGGCTTTTATTTTTTTAGGAAGATTATTTAAAACCTTTTTCAGTTCTTCCATTTTCACAACACCTTCAATTTTACCCGGTTTTTCGCTTCCCAAATCCCAAATGAGCGTTTTTATATTTTTATCTGGATAGTTTTGTTTGGCCCAGAGAAAATAAAACGTTGTTTGAAAATCATAAATATATTCTTCATTTTCCCCTGCCTTGGAAGAAGTTTTATAGTCTATTAAAATTATTTCATTTTCTTTATAATCAATTCTGTCCACCCTGCAAGCTAACTCTTTGCCTTCAAAAATAAATTTTTTTGTAACCTCTGTTTCGTTTTTTGAATATTTCATCTGATCAAAATCTATTTTGCAAAAAGTTTTAATATTATCTTCCCATTTTACCAATACGTCAAAAAGCAGTTTTTTATCGTTTATTCTTTTTGTAATTTCTTTCATTAAAATATCAAAATAATCTTTATCATTTTCCATTTTTAACTTTTTATTTCTAACAATGTCGGCAACCGCTTCATGAAAAATATTTCCAAAAAACTTCTCTTCATCTTTTTCGTTAAATATTCCCAGTATTTTGGAAAAATAATATTTTTTCGGACATTCCACAAGATTTTTCAACTGAGTCGGATATAAAGGATATAATATTTCAAATTCATCTGAATATTTTGTAATTTCTTTTGGTTTGGAATATTTAAAGGCAATTTCCCTGTATTTTTCATCTCCGTTTTTTCCCAAAGAAAATCCAAGCTCATATAAAAACCTACTTGGCGATTTTTCTTCGTTTTTTACATAACTTATTGCCACTTTTTTTGCACTGTTTATTAATTGATAATAATAATGTTTTTGCAAATTTTCCCTGTCGTTTCTTGTGGGAAGTTTTGCCTGGCGTCTTATAAAAGTATTTAAAAACAGATCACTTTCACTGACTCTTGGCACAATATCTTCATTAAAATCCACTATAATCACCCCGTCAAATTTCATTCCTCTGCTCTCTAACACACCCATACAGGTAATTTTGCCGCTGTAAACATCATCAATCTTTAAATTTTTAAATCTCTCCAGTACAAAAAACAAAAAGTCTTTTTTATTTTCAAACATATTTTTAAACTTTTCAAGTTTGAAAAGTTCTTCGTCTATAATCTTTAATTCTTTATTGGCAGCGGTTTTTTTTATAAAATCACTCAGCTCTTTTTTTTCAAAAGCCTCAAGGTAATCTTTGCATTTTTTAAAAGCAATATCACTATTTGAAGTTATAAATTCATAAATTGATTTTAATAATATATATAAATTGCTTTTTGTAAAACTCTCCCCCATTGCAAAATTGAGATTTTTATATTCATCAAACAGTTTCAAATATTCGCTGAATTCTTCATCAGGCAAAATTACTGCTATTTTTTCAGGTTCAATTCCCTCATTAACCATTTGAGAAATTTTTGCAAATACAAAATTCACCTGATTTAATCTTTCAGAAAAATAAGCAATTTCAATCTCAGGTGAATTGATTTTTTTATCCAGTTTTTGAAGTTTACTGTTATGAAAATCAAGTTTATAAATATAACCTTCAGGGGCTGCGATTTTTAATGATTTTTCAATCAGTATTTTATTGAATCTGTCTACACTGAAAGTAATTTCAACAGGAATTTTAATTTTTTCCAAAACTTTTAAATCAAACTTGCTAAGATAGCCGTCTAACACCATCTCAATTTTATCAATACCTTCAAGCAGGCCTTTGTTTATTCTAAAATCCTCAATTAAAAACTTATCTGTATATCCGTCTTTTTCAATTAAATTTTTATAATTTTTTCTAATTTCCTTTAAAATTTCCAAATGTTCGGCATAATCTAAATAAACATCGCTTAAAATTACATTATCAATATCCACATCTTCTAAAAACAGCTCGTTAAAAAAAGAAAAAATAAAACTGCTGTCATCAAAAAAATTTATAAATTCCCTGCTTATTCCGAGTTTTTCAATATCTACATTTTTAATTGCTTCAAAAAGATATTTTTTTCTTAAATCCTCATCAATGAATTTTCTACCCTCAACCACAACTATTTTACCTAAAAATTCCCCTAACGTATAAAATTTATCCAGAAACTGATTATCCTTATCTTCAAGCCATTTTCTTATTTGACGCGAGGTTGTAAAAATCTTGAGGTTCATCAATTGCCTTTATATTAATAATTTCTTACAAAATCCAAAAGTTCCCTGTTTTTTCTAAATTTTCCCCCGAAATATTCCGTTGTAAATCCGTCCGCATCGCTTAGGGCCCCTCTTAAAAATTCACATGAATGTTTAATATTTTTTAGTTTTACATAAACATCCTCTGTTTTAGCCGTATCTGAAATTTCTTCATAAATTGCTTTTGTCAAATCTTCCTGAAGCCAGCCGCGCTGGGCAATAAACCTGACCACTCTTTGAAGTTTTGAAATTCCTAAAACATATTCTTTTGGAATGTAAGAAATTATTACCTTTGCATTATTAAATTTTGTAGAAAACGGGGCAAAATGATGACTGCAGACCGCCGTTAAATCAACTTCTTTTATTATTGGATTTTCAAAATCAGAGCTTATTTCATTTGGAAATTTGGCAAGTCTGACGGGTTTATTGAATCTTCCGCCCATTAATTCCCTGTCGTCTTTTGTATCAGTTCCGCTCCACATTTTAATGATTCTTCCTGCGGTCCCTATATTTCCCTCTTTTAAATTTTCAGCAACATTCGGGTCGTTCACATCGATTTTAAGTGCGTCAAAAACCTCTTTTAATTTTTCGGTTGCTATAAGTCTCATCAAATAATGAACATCATCATTCCACTCATCGTTAAAATCATACACATTTTCATTTATTTTAAATTTAGGGGTTTTATTGTATATTTCGAGAGCTTTTTCAAAAGGCGTGGATAAATTTTTCGATTCATAAATTTTTTTTATTTTACTAAACAATTTTAAACCTTTTTTATAAATTTAAAAAGCCTTAAAAAGGCTAAAGAGTTTAATGCATACTGCAAGCACTTGGAGCTCCGTTTACTCCGTAAATTGGCTGAATCATTTCATTTCCGGCCATATCTTCCGCTAATACATAATCAATAAATTCAATTAATTCCTTTGCAGCTTTTTGAAATCTTTTTGCACTTTCACTCTCAGGCCTGTTAATAAGTATAGGTTTTCCCATATCCCCGCCTTCTCTTATTTCCGGCTCAATCGGAATCTGGCCTAAAACTTTGGTATCGTAATCTTTTGCAAGTTTTGCCGCAGCACCTTTTCCGAAAATATCATATTCCATTCCACAGTTCGGACATATAAATCCGCTCATATTCTCAATTACCCCGGCAATTGGGATATGTAACTGTTTGAACATATCAAAACTTCTTTTTGCATCATCAACCGCCACTGTCTGAGGAGTGGTTACCGCTACACCTGCAGTTACAGGAACCTGTTGGGCCATAGTCATTTGGGCATCGCCAGTTCCTGGAGGCATATCAATTACCACTATGTCAAGCTCTCCCCATGCCACATCTTCCATAAACTGCTGAAGCGCCTTAACAAGCATTGCACCTCTCCACATTAAAGCCTTTCCTTCCGGAAGCAGATTTGCCATAGACATAAATTCTATTCCATATACATCGAAAGGTTTAACTTTATTTCCTATAACTTCCGGTTTTCTGTCCTGCATTCCGAGCATTCTTGCAACATTTGGACCGTAAATATCACCATCGAGTATTCCTACTTTTTTTCCTTCTTTAGCCAAAGCCAAAGCTAAATTTACAGATGTGGTTGTTTTTCCCACACCTCCTTTTCCGGATGAAACCATTACAAAACTTTTGACGCTTGGCATTTTATTAACGCCCCTGCTTGATGTTTCTCTCGGTTTTTTAGGTCTTATTATCTGAGTAGTGGCTTCAACTCCCTCTTCTTTTAAAACCTCAACGGTTGCGTCGTTTAATTTTTGAGCAATTTCATCGTCGGTTGATGGAATTTGATAAGTAATAATTGCTTTTTTATTATCATCACTCACTTCTATATCTTTTACAAATCCAAAATCCACAACCGATTTTTTAAAACCTGGATACACCACTTTTTTTAAAGCTTCTTTAATTTTTTCTTTCACTTCAACTCCTTAAATTATAATTTTTGATTGTTTATATTACTTTTTTTTAATTTTGTCAACCATATTTTACTATCACAACTCACTATTCATTACTCACTAATTACTATTCTCACTCTTCATTTTTTCCATCGCTTCTTTTTTAAACTCGTCCCAGTTAAATTCTCTCATTGCTTCCTGGGTTACTTTGTAAGAGCAAAATTTAGGTCCGCACATAGAACAGAATTCCGCTTCTTTAAATACCTCCTGCGGAAGTGTTTCATCGTGATATTCCCTCGCCCTTTCAGGGTCAAGCGCCAGTTCAAACTGCCTGTTCCAGTCAAAATGATATCTGGCATCGCTTATTGCATCGTCTTTTTTCCGTGCATAAGGTATTTTTCTTGCTATATCAGCCGAATGGGCAGCTATCTTATATGCCATCATTCCCTCACGCACATCTTTTTCATTCGGAAGTCCCAAATGTTCTTTCGGCGTTACATAACAGAGCATACTGACCCCATACCATGCAGCCATTGCGGCACCTATTGCACTTCCGATATGGTCATACCCCGCACCGATATCAAGTACAAGCGGCCCCAATACATAAAAAGGTGCTTCGTGGCAGTAAATCTGCTCCAATCTCACATTTCTTTCTATTTCATTAATAGGCACATGCCCGGGACCTTCTATCATAACCTGAACATCTTTATCCCAGGCTTTAAGTGTAAGCTCTCCCAATGTTTTAAGCTCTTCAAGCTGGGCTTCGTCGCTTGCATCATACAGACATCCGGGTCTTAAACCGTCTCCCAAAGAAAGTGAAACGTCGTATTCACGGCAAATATCGAGTATTTCATCAAAAACGGTATAAAAAGGGTTTTCCTTATGGTGTTTTAACATCCATGATGCGGTTAAACTGCCGCCCCTGCTGACTATTCCCATTTTTCTTTTTGCAATAAGAGGCATATGCCTGAGAAGCAGCCCCGCATGAATGGTAAAATAACTGACCCCCTGCTTAGCCTGTTTTTCAAGCACTCTTAAAATATCATCGTAAGTCAGTTTTTCAACATCACCGATTTCATCAATAATCTGATACATAGGGACAGTTCCGATAGGAACCGGTGAGGCGTTAATAATGGCAACTCTAATTTCATCCATATTTTTAGCCCCCGCCGTCAAATCCATAACGGTATCAGCCCCGTATTTCACGGAAGTTTGAAGTTTTCTCACCTCTTCATTTACATCGCTTGCCAAGGCGCTCGCCCCGATATTTGAATTTACCTTTGTTTTGCTGACTCTTCCTATTGCCATAGGTTTTAAATGCTTATGATTTATATTTGAAGGGATTATCAGCCTTCCTCTTGCCACCTCGCTTCTTATTAATTCGGCGGGAAGATTTTCAATTTCGGCCACATATTCCATCTCTTCAGTTATAATGCCTTTTTTTGCGTAATACATTTGAGTTTTTATTTTATCTTTTTTTCGTTTTTCCAACCATTTTCTTCTCATAAATTTCCTTTATTTTATTTTAAATACTTTTTACAAAAAAAACCTTAAAATAAGCTTAATTTTTCAATTTTTCACTTGAAACTTGGCTACTTGGCTTCTTGGAACTCACCACTCACTACTCACCATTTACCATTTGTAACATTTTTTTGTATAATTTCGTAACATATTTACAAAAGGAAACATTTGAGTGTTACTTTAATAATTTTAAGCGCAGGCAATTCCACAAGATTTAATTATACCGTAAAAAAACAGTGGATAAGAATTAATTCAAAACCCCTCTGGCTGTTTGTAGCTGAACGGTTAAACAGTTTTTATAATTTTAAAGACACGATTATTACGGCAAATCCTGATGAAATAAGGCTTTATAAAAAACTGAGCGATTATAAAATAGTAAAAGGAGATAAAGAAAGACAGTTAAGCCTTCAAAACGCTTTAAAAGAAGTAAAAACACCTTATGTAATGGTTACGGATGTGGCAAGAGCGTGTATTCCAAAAGAAATTATTTTAAATTTAATAAAAAACAAAGAAAAAGCCGATTGTATAGTGCCTTTTTTAAAACCGGTGGACACTGTTGTATTTGAAAATAAAACAATTGACAGAAACAGCATAAAACTTATTCAAACACCTCAGCTAAGTGTTAGCGAAATTTTAAAAAAGGCGATTCAGTGTGATAAAATATTCACAGACGAAAGAGCTTTGATAGAACATATAGGCGGAAAAATTTTATATATTGACGGAAGTGAAGAAAGCAGAAAAATCACATATTTTAAAGATTTAAATCTTCCATGTCTAAAACCTCCAAAAAAAGTTTTTTTAACAGGAAACGGGTATGATACCCATAAATTTATAAAAAATAAAAAAATGCTGCTTGGAGGAATTCCGATAGACGTAGATTACGGATTAAAAGCCCACAGTGACGGTGATGTGGTAATACATTCGCTTATTGATGCACTCCTTGGGGCTGCCGGATATGGGGATATCGGGGAATTTTTCCCGGACAATGATGAAAAATACAAAAACGCCTCTTCGGTTAATTTCTTAAAAGAAATAATTAAAATTTTAAATAAAACAGGTTTTGAAATTATAAATGCCGATATTTCCATCATAGCCGAAAAGCCGAAACTGCAAAATTATAAAACAAAAATAGCCAAAAATCTCTCAAAACTTTTAAGAGCGCCTGTAAACGTAAAAGCAACCACAAACGAAAAAATGGGATTTACCGGCAGAGGCGAAGGGATAGCCGTTATTTCTACAGCCACATTAACATATAAGGACTGGCATGAAGATTACAATTGTGGAAAATGAATTATACCTGGCTCAAAGTATTCAGAATAATTTAAGCGAAAAATTAAATGCAAAATGTGAAATTTTTGCTTCTTATGACGAAGCGGTAAATTCAAATGCAGACATCTTTTTAGTAAATACAAATCTTCAGGGAAATTTAAAAAACTTTGTTTTATCTCACAAAGACAAAATAATCATTTTACTGGCGCCTTATGTAACTCATTCAAATGTTACCCAGCCAATTGAACTCGGTGCGGACGATTACATTCAAAAGCCTTTTTCAATAGAAGAGCTTATAAGAAAAATAAATCATTTAAAAGAATTTTATTACCTAAAAAGTAAAACAACATGTTACAGCAATTTTATCGAATATTTACTAAAAGATATTGAAATAACACTTCCCAAAAACATATCTTATCCGCTTCTTATAAAAACAAATTTTATCAGGGCCGTGGATAAAATAGTGTTTGAAATAGCAAAAAAAGAGAATCTTCCCATTAAAATAATTGATTTGAATAAAAACGATGAAAAAGATTTCTTAAATACTAATACTATTTATTACTGTTTTAACATAGAAAAAAACTGGCAGAATTTACCCAATCTTTTTTTTAAAAGAAAAGTCATTATATCCGTTAGTAAAGATTTTGATAATATTTTGGACGAATTTAATGAATTGAATATCGATTATCCTAAAAAAATCTTTTTAAATGATGAAATTCTTTCTATAGAAGAATATATCAAATTTGTAATTAACAATCACCAGCATAAATTCCCAGATACGGAGCTCAGCAAAAAACTTGGAATAAGCAGAAAAAGTTTATGGGAAAAAAGGAAAAAATATGGCATTTTCAAACAAAAATAAAATTTTTATAGACAAAGAGGCATATTATACACTTGCAATGGTTCAAGCCGGATTGCTTGCGCCTATAGATAAATTGATGAATAAAAAAGAAGCCGAAACTGCAAATAATGAAAAAAAATATAAAGGGAAATCCGTTCCTTTTTCTTTTATACTCGCACCTGCGGGAAAAAGAAACGAAGAGGTTTTAAAAAATAATCCGAAAAAAATAGAACTTTTTTACAACAGCAGAAAAATAGGGGAAATTAACGTAGAAGAAATTTATGAAATTGATCCGCTAAAAAGAGTAGAAATTATTTACGGAAGTAAAGATTATAAAAATTACCCGCAAATAGCAAAAACATTAAAAAGGCTCGGTAAATACGCAATTGCAGGAAAGTTTTGGGTCGAAGATTACGGAATAAAGAAAAAAATAGATTATGTAAAAGAATTCATAAAAAATAAAACAAATGTAGTAGGTATGACCATGCATGCAAAACCTGTTCACAGGGTACACGAAAAAATAATGCGTCAGGCGATTGAAAGAAATGATTTATTAATAGTTTTTTTAGTAAAAAATATACAAGAAGAAGAGGTACCTTATAAATTAAGGTTTGATACGTTAAAATATTTAGTGGAAACATACTTTCCAAAAGACAAAATAATAATTATTCCTTTGGTGAACACCTATATATTTTCCGGGGTAAATGAAGCGATACTGGATGCCATAATTGCAAAAAACTTCGGTTGCAATAAATTCATAATGGGTCAAACACACAAAGGGCTTGGAATATATTATCAGGCAGACCATTTAAAAAGTATTTTTGATTCTATGAATTTGGAAATAGAAGCAAAAACTATTAACGAATATGTTTATTGTAATGTTTGCAAAACAATTGTAAGCGTAAATTCATGCCCTCACGGAAGCCATCACCATATCAGCTATCACAGTGATTCTATTTTTGAACTCTTGAAAACCGGCCTTATGCCTCCCACTATTCTTATGAGAAAAGAAATCAGCGCCAAATTTTTGGCTAATATGTTTCCAAACAGATTTAAAAACCTTGAAAAATTGTTTTACGACATTTCACCTAATAAAGGGCTTATTGAAGAGAGCAGCGATGAAGATTTTTATATTTCTTTAATGAAACTTTATCAGACAAGTTCACTTACTTAATAGTGAGTAGTGAGTGGTGAGTAGTGAGTTGTAAAAAATAAATTAAAAGAAATTTAATAAATTTAAGTGGTTTATATTAACAGGCTTTTATTCCGGACTTCTTCCAAAAGTACCGGGAACATGGGGAAGTCTTGTAGCTACAATTTTAGCGTATATAATAATAAAATTTTTTCCAAATCCTTACATAACAATTTGGCTTTTAATAATACTTTTTAGCATTATAGGAATTAAATTTACAAATGATTATGAAAAAGCGGGCGGGATACACGATGACAAAAGAATTGTGATTGACGAATTTGCAGGAGTTTTGATTTCAATCGGGATGTTTGGGGATTTAGAAAAAGACACGTTAATTAAATTATTTTTAGCATTTGTTTCTTTTAGGTTATTGGATATAAGCAAGCCTTCCATTATAGGGAAGATAGATAAAAAAGCCCCCGGCGGGCTTGGAGTAATGGGAGATGATATTGTCGCCGGAATTTTTGGGGGGATAATGGCTGGAATTTTATATATCGGATATATTAAATTGTTTTAAATTTTTACGGAAAAGCTATAACACCTCTTTGACACTGCTTTTTATGCATATCTTTAGCATTGTCTATAAGTTCATATAAATCTTCCTTAACGGGATTGCCTCTTAAATTAATCCTGATTTCCGTAATAAATCCGTCTTTGCAAACAAGCTGAAATTTTCTTGAATTACTTTTTCCGAAAACCTGCCCGAATATCCATCTTATTCTTGCCAAAGATACGCTGCTTCCCATATGCATTACAAAAAACTGCTGAATAAATGTTTCATTAAACTGCTGATCTAATTTAATGGCCGTAGTAAAATATGTTTTAGCATCGCTTCCAAAACAGGTTCCGTGTTTTTTCCATTCATGCTTTGCAAGAGAAAACTTTGCCCCGGGCATATATTTAATCAAAATTTTCATAAAATTTTTATCCAGATTCATAGGTTTGTAAGCACAGTATTCTTTTTTCGGCCAAAGCCCGTGCACACTAAAATGCGTCAGCGAATAATCCCCTCTTTTCCTTGTCAAACACACAGGATTTTTCGGATGAACCCTGCAAAATCCGTTTTGCCAGCTGAGTGCCAAAATATTATTTTCAGAAATTGCAAAAAGGGAACTTAAAAATATTAACAGTAAAAATAATTTTTTCACAGGTTTTCCTTTATAAGATTAATTTTTTCAATATCGTCTCTTATTATATATTCAATCCCCTCTGTTCCAAAACCTCTCTCAATTACAAAAATATTGAATTTTTTAATTAAATATTCTATTTTTTTTGTTTTATCATAATCAACTTCGAAAGTGTATTCAAAAATATCTTTGTATTCAATAATTTTAGCATTTAAAACAGCATTTTTTGCAGCGTCGCTGTATGCCCTCGCAAGGTTTCCCACACCGAGCAATATCCCTCCGAAATATCTTATAGTAACAATGCCCACATTTATCAAATCATATCCCTGAAGTACTTTGAGAGTGGGCCTGCCCGCGCTTCCTCTTGGCTCTTTGTCATCATTTGAATGTTCTATAATCTGATTGCTTTTATTTAAATATCTAAAAGCTGTTACAAAATGATTTGCCTTTTTATGGATATTTTTAAGCTCTGCAAGTTTTTTTTCAAATTCATTGTAAGGGACAAGAAAAGAGTGAAATTTTGAATTTTTGATTTCAATGCTTGCCGCACTTAAATTTTTAACAGTATACATTAACTAAAAAGTTTGTTTACACTTTCATTATATACGATTCTTCTTATCACCTCTGCAAAAAGTTTTGCTGTTGAGAGAATTTTTATTTTTTTACAGGTTTTTTTGAAAGGTATTGTGTCACTTATTATGACTTCATCCAAAACGGAATTTTTTATTCTGTCAATTGCGGGACCGCTGAGTACGCCGTGGGTTGCAAAAGCCATTACGGAAACTGCACCTTTTTCCTTAAGTGCTTTTGCGGCATGGCAGATAGTGCCTGCCGTATCAATCATATCGTCTATTAAAATTACGTCTTTGCCTTTAACATCGCCTATAATGTTCATAACTTCGCTTACATTGGCTTTTTCCCTTCTTTTATCAACTATTACCATATCAAGACCCAATTTGCTTGCAAAATATCTGGCTCTTGCAACACCACCTATATCAGGAGAGGCAATTATAGGATTTTTTAAATGTTTTTCCTTAAAATATTCAAAAAAGAGAATACTTCCGTATAAATTATCCACGGGTATATCAAAAAAGCCCTGAATTTGACCGGCATGCAGGTCAATTGTAACAACTCTGTCAATTCCTGCTTTTTCCATCATATTTGCAACAAGCTTTGCACTGATTGGAACCCTCGGGGCGGCTTTTCTGTCCTGTCTCGCATAACCGAAATAAGGGATAATTGCGGTAATACTGTTTGCACTTGCCCTTCTCATGGCATCTGTAATAATAAGAAGCTCCATTAAATTATCATTTGCCGGAGCACAAGTCGGCTGAACAATAAAACAGTCAATTCCCCTGACACTTTCACCTATTTGAACATTAATTTCCCCGTCGCTGAATCTGTTAACGGTAATTTTACTGAGCGGCCTGTCCAAATAATCGGCTATATCCTGAGCAACTTTCGGATTGGCTGTTCCGCTGAAAAGTTTAAATTTCATTTTTCTCTCCTTCATTTTATTATTGAAATGTTACCAAAATTTTTTCCTACATTCATTATTCACCATTCACAACTCACCACTTACTATCTCTTCGCCCCTCTTATCCATCCACCGCCGAGAAGTTTTTCTCCATCATAAAATACACACGCCTGACCTTTTGCAACTCCAATTACAGGTTCAAGAAATTTAACCACTGCTTTGCTTTTTGTTTCCATCTTTACAACAGAAGGTAATTTAGGGGCACGGTATCTGACTTTTGAAAGAGCTGCAAATTCATTTTTTTCTATAAACAAATTTACACCTTTTAAAAAAACCACTCTTTTTTCCAAATCCGCTTTATCGCCTACAATCAGTTTGTTCATTTTTGAATCAATGCCAATAACATACTGGGGCTTGTGTGATTTAAATAAATTAAAGCCTTTTCTCTGACCTATGGTATAAAAAGCATAACCCCTGTGGTACCCTATTTTTTTGCCTTTTTTGTCTATAACCATTCCTTTTTTTTCGGGTTTGAAATGATTTTTAAGAACATCTATATAATTCGTGTCTATAAAACAAATATCCTGAGATTCTTTCTGGGACGCAAATTCATCAAGTCCTATTTCTTTTGCAATTGCTTTTATTTCATCTTTGCTGTAATTTCCCAAAGGAAAAATAAGTTTGGGAAGCACTTCTTTTTTTATACCGAATAAAAAATAACTTTGGTCTTTGTTTTTATCTTTTGCTTCATATAGAAATTTCCCGTCGTTTCTTACATAATGCCCTGTCGCCGCTTTCTCGCATTTATATTTTTCCAAAAATTTCATAAAAATTCCAAATTTTATTTTTATATTACACATAGCACAGGGATTGGGGGTAGAACCTTCTTCATAACTTTTTACAAAATATTCATACACTTCTTTTTTAAATTCTTCCTCCACGTCCTCAACAAAATATTCAAATCCGATTTTTTTAGATAATTTTTCTATTTTTTTTAAATTTTGAGAATGATTGAGTTTATGCATTTTCATATATATGCCGATTACTTCATAACCTTTTTGTTTTAAAAGATAAGCACTTACAGCACTGTCCACCCCTCCACTGATTCCGAGCAATACCCTCACTTTAAATATTCCTTCATAAAAAAAGTATCACAGTCGATATTTGAAAATGCGCTCTCAAGTCTTTGAAAGAGTTTTGGATTTTCTTTTTCCATAACTTTAAGCCAGTTTTTTATTTTTTCCCTTGCATACGGTTCTTTGCCGTCACTTGCTTTAAATGCAAGACAGCTCTCTTCTCCACTGATTATTGGAAAATTATTTTTATTTGCCATATATTCTATCCATTTTTCCCGAACTTTTATCATAGGCCTGATTACATCAAGCCCTGTATAAGCTCTATATTTTGGAGGCATTGAACGCATTATACCGTTATAAAAAAGTCCCATAAAAAAAGTTTCCACCGCATCGTCAAAATGATGCCCTAAAGCCAATTTATTATATCCAAGCTCTTTTGCTTTTGTATAAAGTGCACCTCTTCTCATTCTTGCACAAAAACTACAGGGAGACGACCCGGGACGCTTTTTTTCTTCCAAAATTTCAAAAATAGGTGTTTTATACCAGATATATTCAATTCCGAATTTTTCACAATGCTCTTTCAAAGGGGTATAATCTATTCCACTCCCTGCATCTATAGTAACAGCAGCCAAATCAAAATTAAAAGGTGCAATAAGCTGCATTCTTTTTAACACATGAAGTAATACAAAAGAATCTTTTCCTCCGCTAAATGCCACTAAAACCTTATCGCCCGATTTAATAAGCTCAAACTCCCCCTGAACACGCCCTACAAATTTTGTAACTTTTTTAGAAAAAAATATATCTTTTATGGGATTCACTTAATTTCTTCCCCATTGACAAACAGTTTTGAATTTTTCAAATTTATATTAAGTATAACTTTTCCGCCCTTTTTCCCGGCAAGAGCAAAAACAAATGCGCTTTTAGGAAATAAATTCATAAGAACTGTGGCTATTTCTGGCGAACTCTCGTAATAAATATGGGAATTTAAAAAACTTAAATTATTTTCCTCTAAATCTTTTTGCAGATTATTATCAGGTTTTATTTTTAAATCGGCGTCAATTAAAAAATATCCCAAATCTTTTTTTGCAACCTCAATATTTTTAACCTTGGAATTTAAATTAATTTCAAATCCTTTTTTTAAAAGTTCAAATGTCAATTCTTTAGTTATATTGACATCATTTGTATTTGCAATTGAAATTAATGATTTCGTATCCAATTTTGAAATATTTACATTTAACATAAACTGGTTTATATTTAAATAATCGCTTATAAATTTATCAAAAGAAAATTTGCTTATTATATTTGTTTTTCCTTTAAAATCTGTATTAGTAAGGGTATGAATGTTTTCTATTTGAAACCTGTTTTTTCCAAAATTTAAAAACACATTAAAATTATTTTCACTTTTAAAATTGTCTTTTTTATAAAATGAGCTGTTTTTGATATTTTTAATTTCCAACAACACATTTTTCATTTTTAAATACACATCACCAATATTTAATTTATTATTGACAATTTCACTGTATTCAAGAATTCCTTTAATATCTTTAACCCCAGCATTTATGTGGTTAAACGGCAAATTTATATCTTCAAATTTATAAGTATAAACCTTAAAATTAGGAGTAGTTGCAAAAAATTTGATTTTTTTGTCAAATAAAGTGTTTATTTTAGCTTCGTCTGCTTTATCATTTAAATCAATTTTTTCCAAAACACCTTTAAAATTAACTTTTGTAACAGGCAGATTGTTAAATGTTGTTTCCACTTTAAAATATAAATCTTTAATAAAATTATTATTCAGTTTTTTACCCGGAATATCCACCAAAAAAATCCTGTCTGTTTTTAAATATCCACTTTTGTTTTTAATTTCTTTTATTTTTATTCCCTGTTGCTGTTGCAAGCTCAAAAGCATGGTGTCAAATTTTGAATTCATAAGTTTTGAAAAAACAAAAGGCGTTATTGCTATCATTATCAAAAGAGTCAAAAACATTACAACTAATTTATTTTTCATAAAATTCCTTTTTTAATTTTACATTTTTCACCATGGCCGCTTTTCAAGCAGCCCATTATCCATTTTCCACCATGGCCGTTTTTCAAACGGCCGGGTGAGCTTAATTCGCTTTGCTCATTTTCGCTCATTTTCAATCTTCCATAACTTTCAGCATTTCTATTAAAAATTTGGCGCTTACTTTGCTGCTCTCTTCTAAAAATTTATCAAAATCTCCTCCGGCGCCTTCTTCTGCACTGTCACTTATGGCCCTTAACATAAAAAAAGGAACATTTTCATTAAAACATACACATCCTACCGCTCCTCCTTCCATTTCAATGGCACTTGCTTTAAATGTTTTGGCAATCCACTCTTTACGCTCACGTGAATGGATAAACTGATCTCCGCTTGCAATAATTCCTTCTTTTAATTTTATATTTAAATTTCTTGCAACTTTTTTAGCAATATTATTTAATTCTTCATCACAATCAAAAAAAACCTGACTCTCCGGAATAAACCCCGGTTCATAACCAAACACCGTTAAATCAATATCATGCTGGCATGTTTTTGTGGCAATAATTAAATCCCCTATTTTTAAATCCCGTTCAATTGCACCTGCAACACCGCTGAAAAGTAAAATTTCGGCATTGAATTTTTCTATTAAAACAGAGGCGGTTAAAGCGGCGTTTACTTTGCCTATTTTAGAATAAGCCAAAACCAAATCAATTTTTCTAAATTTAGCAATATAAAACTTATTATTTGCGTATTCTACAACTTCTTTTAATTTTAAATATTTTAAAATGGGTTCAAGTTCCTCCCTCATAGCACACATAATAGCTACCATCAGTTTTTCCTTAAAAAATATTTTTGGGTAAAGGTCAGTTTATTATTTAATTCGCATTCAATCAATTCTTCTTCAAAATATTCCGATTTTATTTCAATTTCACCCTTTGGATTAACAACTCTGCTTCCCCCCCAAAATCCAAGACCGTCTTCAAATCCTACACGATTGCAAAAAGCAACATATCCACCGCTTAAAATTGCCATTGTTTTTAAAATACTTTCCCACTGTTCCTCAATTAACAGTTTTTTATCTTTAAATTCCCTGGCTGGGGAAGCTGAAATTACAATAATTAAATCCGGTTTCTCTTTTGCCACAAAATCAATTGCATCGCTGCTAAATACATCTTCACATATAAACATAACAGTTTTGCCGAATTTTGTATTAAAACTGTTAAACTCACTACCGTTGAAGAAAAATCTGCCCTCTTCAAATACCCCGTAAGTTGGCAGATATTTTTTATTATGAATTATTAATTCTTTTCCCAAATAAACGGCACTATTATATATTTTGCTGTTTATTTTTAAAGCGGCACCCAATACCACATCTTTATTAAATTGAAGCCTTTTAAAAAAATCTACATTAAAAGCATCTTCAAGCAGGGCGTCTTTTATTTTATATCCGTTCATACTGAGTTCCGGGAAAATAATCAAATCGGCATCCGTTTTATTTACATATTCAATGTGTTTATTTAAATTATCGGGGCTTAGTTTCGATTTTATCTGTGCTAAAGCTATTTTCATAACGCTAATACCTTCTCAAGACCCGCCATATCTGTAATAGGATATGTTTTTTTCTTTGTAATTTTTCTGTTTATACCCATTAAAACTTTTCCCCCGAATTCTACAAAAAAGTCTGCTTCATCTTCATAATTTTTGATTGACTGTTTATATAAAACAGGCTTTGTAAGCTGAATCGGTAAAACTTCTAACGCTTTTTGTTTAGTATTATATTTTTTTGCAGTTACATTGCTTACAACATCTTTAAATTCATTTTTTAATGATTCTTCCAATAATTCCCTTAAAGGTTCGGTTGCACTTTCAAGCAGTGGACAATGACTTGCCACACTCATATTAAGAAGCATTACCCTTTTAGCACCTTTTTCTTTTAAAATTTCTTCCAATTTAATTAAATCATCTCTAATTCCGGCTATTACAATCTGTCCGTCACTGTTATAATTTGCAGGCCACACCCGAAGATTTGAATTTTTACAGACTTCTTCCACTGCATTGTCATCAAGCCCCAAAACCACCATCATACTCCCGATTTTATCTTTAAAAGCCGCATTCATTAATTTACCTCTATTATGCACTAATTTAATGGCATCAGCCAAATCAAAGGCGCCGGCACTAAAAAGTGCGCTAAATTCGCCCAATGAATGACCAAGTGAAAAATTATAAGTAAAATCCCTGTTTGTCTCAAAAAGTTTAAAAGCTATTGCTGAATACAATAAAATTGCCGGCTGGGTGAATTCGGTTTTATTAATTTCATCATTTTCCTCAAACATCAGTTTTTTAAAATCAATTTTTATTGCATCGCTTGCAATTTCAAACATTTCACGGGCTATTTCTGAATTTTCATAAAAATCTTTTCCCATCCCAATAAACTGGCTGCCCTGTCCCGGGAATAAAAGACCAAGTTTCATTTCATTCCTTTTTTTATGTAATTATAACAAAGTGAAAAGTGAAAAATGAAAGAACTGATTAAATGGTAGTAATATATAAAAATTACTTCAAAGATAAAAATATAACAAATCAGTGCACGATATAAAAAATAAAAGAAGAATTAATTAAATTAATAAATATTATTTCTCTTACATAATAGCGTCAGACACTAATTAATATAAAAAGAGAGGTAGCCTAATGGCATCCGCATCCTTCCCCACATTCACACGCATTTCCACCGACCTGACCTGTTAAAGCTTCGTCTGCCGTTGCTTCTCTTTTACCTACAACTTTTACGTCAAAATATAAATCTTCCCCTGCTAACGGATGATTATAATCTATTGTAACATTTTGATCGTCAAAATCTTTTACTGTTACCGCAATAGTTTGCCCGTCAGGAGACTGACCGTAAAGTGTCATACCTTTTTGAAGTTCAATTCCTTCGAATTGTTCTCTTGGAAGAGTTTGAACAGCTTCTTCGTTTCTTTCCCCGTAAGCTTCACCCGCAGGTACAGTTACGCTTTTTTCTTCTCCGGCTTGCATATTTACTATTTCTTTTTCAAGACCAGGAATAATTTGTCCTTTTCCTGCTACAAATTCGAGCGGAGCCTGTCCTTTATTGGTATCAACAATTTCACCTTCAGAGTTTTTCACTGTATATTCTATTGAATAAACTTCTGCCATAATGTTCCTTTATTATTTTTAAGCAGTATAACATATTATTTTAATTTTTCCAACTCTTTTTTTGCCAACCTGGAATATTTTGAATTTTTAAAATCGTTAATCAGTTTTTCAAATGTAAGCAAAGCCTCTTTTTTCATTCCGAGTTTTTCAAAGCTTATACCTGTATGATATAAAAGCTTATCGGTAAAAGAGGTTTTTTTAGGATAAAGAGTTATACTTTTTTTATAAAATGCCAAAGCATCTTTATAATTTTTCTCTTTAAAAGATATTTCACCCAGATAAAAGCTGCTAGTCGCCGGCATATAATTTGAATTCAGTGATATTAAAAACAAATTTTTAGCTTTCTCTAATTTATCTGAAAAATATAATTTTTTTGCTTTTTTGTATGCAGCTTTAGGTGAAATATTTTGTTTTTTTATCTGATTTAAAATATCCTGAATAGAAGACGTCAGGTATTTAAAATTCTGATTTTGTATTTTCACTATTTCATTTATACTCTCTTTTAATTTGGAATAATTGTTGTTTAATACTGTAATATTGTTTTCCAAACCGCTAATATTGGCCTCAAGATTTGATATACGCTTTTTTATATTAACCATATTGTTATTTAATAAATCTATTTCATCAAGCATTGTCTTGATTGCCTGGGATTTATCCTTCAAATCATTAATAGTTTCGTCATATTGGACAAATTTTTGTGTAAAATCATTTTTTATTTTTTTTAACTCATTTTTTAATGAATTTATATTTTTCTGTATATTGTTTATTGATTTTTTATTATTTAATATAGCTTTTTCATCAGGTGTTAAACCGTAAGGATTGGGAGAATTTAAATTACCGGCATTAAAAGGGTTAACATCTGCAAATAATAATAACGGAAGTAAAAAAAGAAGTTTTTTCATACAATTCCTTTTTTAAGGAATTGTATCTAAATTATGGAAGATAAGTAAAATTATCCCTTCTGTTTAATCTCCAGCACCATTTGGCATGAGCTGTACATACCGGATTTAATTCACCATAACTGATTACAGTTAATTTTTTAGGATCAACACCAAGTTTTATAAGCGCATTTTTTACGCTGTTTGCCCTTTTTAGACCTAAAGCATAATTATATTCTTCTGTTCCCCATTCATCACAGTTACCTTCAATTCTTATAGTGTAATTAGATGGATTGTTTTTAATAAGTTCTGCCAATTTTTCCACTTTCGGCCACTGGTCAGCTCTTATGTTGTATTTGTCAAAATCAAAATAAATTACTATACCTGAGAGTTTTTTTGCAAATTCTTCATTTGCGTTTTGTGCACTAACTTTTGCTCCTCCCAATGTTTCTTCTTCAACGTTTGCATTTTCGGTATTTACACTCGCATTTTGCTCTGTAGCATTTGCATTTGCATTTACATTTTGTTCTGTTTGCTGTGACTGTGCCCCGGTATTTACATTTTGAGCATTTTCCAAACTCGGTTGTTTAGAACATCCCGCTAAAAACAAAACTGCCGCTGCTACACCTACCAATAATTTTTTTTTCATTTTTTCTCCTTTACCAGTCAAATGATTGTAATATTTTTGGCAACTTATAATAAAAAACCTTGTTTTCATTTAAACGTATTATACCAATTTTACTGAAAAAATTCTCTCTTTTTATAAACATTACAGAATTTCCGTCAACAGAAAAATTGGCATACATATTCTGACCGCCGAATGTAAGTCTTTTTAAGCTGTCATCATCTTTATTAATCAAAAAAAGATTAAATGTATTGCTTTTAAAAGCGTTGTTTGTTTCTCTTACACTCACAACAAGATAATTTTTATATGTATCAACACCTATTTGATTTTTACCCTGATATAAAACTCTCGATACATTCCCACTTTTTAAATCTTTTGAAAAAACAAGGGGTATGCCGTACCTGTCACTTACAAATACTATTTTATCATAATTATCTCCCCAAAATTTGCCGCTTACATCTATACCAGAATATGTTGTAAGCCTTATTAATTTTTTAGTGTTTATATCATATTCATAAACATCCGGAAGCCCTTCAGGGGCCAATGTCAATAAAATTTTATTTCCTTTTACATCAGATACAATTGCAAGGCCCGGTGAAGTTAAAATTTTTTCTTTTTTCCCGGTATAAATATTATATTTATATATTACGGCATATCTTCCAAGTTTTGTATAATAAATTGTGCTTTGTTTTTTATCCGCCCATTTGGGGAAAATATTGAGCCCTCCGCTAATCAATCTTTTTTTATAAGAAAGCGTATAATCGGATATATAAATATTTGCTTCTTTTGGCGCAACAAGCATGGAATAAACAACTTTTCTGATTAAAAATTTTGCATCGGGCAGATTAAAATATCTGTTTAAATCATATACGGCTTTATGTACCAAAAAAGGGAAAAACGCATATGTATTTGATTTATAAATTTTGGTTAAAACAATATTATTGTTGTTTATATATTTTACTTTTAATGTTTTATTTTTATATTCAAAGTTTAATTTAAAAGAGGCGTTAGTGTCATTAAAAGAGTAATTAAAATGATCAAGCACCTTTAAATCCATATTAAGAATTTTTAAAACATTTTTATCTCCTCTGAATTCTATCGATATATGAGGCTTATTTTGCAGATATTTTGTAATTACAATTTCATTTGCAAAAAGTGATATTGCAAATATAAAACATAATAGTAATTTTTTAATCATTTATTGGCCTTTGTTATAAATTTTACCGTAATATTAAATTTTTTATCAAATGTTAATTTTTCTATTTCCCCAATCAGTTCCCGCTGTCTGTATTCATCCAGATTACTTTCCAATATATAAGCATTGGTTTTACTGCCGTCAAACACAATGTTTATTTTAGCATATTCTCCAATTATATTGGAAATGTTATTCCAAAGAGGAGAGAGCTTTTTAACTATTAAATTTTCAATTTCTTTATCGCTTAAATTTCCCCCTCCCCCGATTAAAGAAACATTAAAATTAATGGTTTTCACTTTTTTTAATTCTTCTTCAATCCCTTTATACCTGCTCATATCAAGCTGTGATTTACGCTTTATTTTTTCTGTATCAACATTATAATTAACCGCTTTAAAAATATCGTTAATTTTTATATTTTTTCCGCCTTTTGTAAAAGCGGAATGTGAACCTTTTTTTATTTTTTTTACAATTTTTTTTACCGGCTTATTTTTTTGTTTAATAATCTGCTTTTTGACAGTGCTTTTAGGACTGTTTATAATAGATTTTTTATTTGCAGGAACTATAATTGCGGTGTGTATTAAAACTTCCTTTTTTTTCTTGGTTTGTTTATAAATAAGCACAAAAAAAAAGATAATTACAGAATATACAATTAATGTAAGAAAAAAAGATACAAGGATTCTCATTGGGTAAGAAGCCCTATTTGTGTAAAGCCTGTTTTAACAACAGCCGCATATATTTTCATAAAATCTTTATATTTTATATCTTTATCTGCCGCAATATAAACTAAAGCATTTTTATTAAAATTCCCGTATTTTAAATTGAAATTTTCCAAAAAATTTTTAAACGGTAATTCTTCCTTATTGACATAAACTTTTAAATTTTTATTGATAACTATATTAATTGCCGCTTTTTTTACAGCCGGGGATGTTCTGCTTCCTTTTGGCAGATTAACGCTTTTTTCCTGATATGTGTTCATGGTTACTGAAACCATTAAAATTGCCAACAGCACAAGCATAATATCCACAAAAGGAGTAATATTAAGTTCAGGTTTTTTCATCTGCTGAGATATACATCCTTTTGTATTTTTAAAATACTTTCCAAATCTTCTATTTTTTTAGAGAGAATCTGATGAAAACTATAAGCGGGAACAGCGGTAATTATACCAACGGCCGTTGCAATTAAGGCATCTGCAATAGAAGGTGCAATCATATTGATAGTGGTAACCTTTTCCATAGAATTAAATGCGTCAAGTATACCTATTACAGTTCCGAAAAGTCCAATAAAAGGGGCAGTAGATGCAACAATACTTAAAAAAACTATAAAATTATTTGCCTTTTTTTTGGCTGCTTCAATGCATGCATCAAAAGAATATTTATTTATCTCTTTTGAATTTTCAATACAGCTTTTTAAAGAAGACTTAATAGAAAAATTATTACTCATAAGTAAAGAATTTAATGATTCCTCTTCATTTTTTATCCAGGAAGACAAAGTTAAATATTTATAAAAAAAAACAAAAAAAACAAAAAAAAGATAAATTCCAAGCCATCCCAAAACAACGATGTTTACAGGATTGCTAAGAACCTTATCTAATAGCACTCTCTATCTTTGCTTCAACATCTGCGTAAAGAGCGTCACTTGAAATAGCTTCTTTTAGAAGTTTTTTAGCCTCTTCCATTTTTTTGGCAATTTCACTTTCATCGGGTCCCGTAACAGGAACGGCAGATGAAATTAAAACATTGGTATGATCGGGGGCTACTTCAACATATCCTTTATCAATAGCGATAATCTCTTTTTTACCGTCAGGTTTAATTAAAGTGATAATTCCGGGATGAAGAGAAGTAACAAGCGGTGCATGATTGTCCAATACACCGAATTCCCCTTCTATTCCGGGGAAATATGCTTCTTTAACTTCACCTTCATAAACTTTGCCAAGAGGTGTTACAATTTCTACTTTCATATTTTACCTTTATTTAGCCTTCATTTTTTCGGCTTTTTCCTTAGCTTCGTCTAAATCTCCCACCATATAGAACGCATTTTCAGGTAAATCGTCAACTTTTCCGTCAAGAATTTCTTTAAATCCGGCAATAGTTTTATCATGTTCTACATATCTACCGTCTGCACCTGTAAATACTTTAGCTACAAAGAACGGCTGAGATAGGAATTTTTCAATTTTTCTGGCTCTTGCAACAATTAATTTATCTTCCTCGCTAAGTTCATCCATACCCAAAATTGCAATAATATCTTGAAGATCTTTATATTTTTGCAATACTTCCTGAACTTCTCTTGCTACTTTATAATGTTCTTCTCCGACAATTTGAGGGTCAAGAATTCTACTTGTAGAATCAAGCGGATCAACTGCCGGATAAATACCTTTTTCAGCAATTTTTCTGTTAAGAACGGTTGTCGCATCCAAGTGTGCAAATACATTTGCAGGCGCCGGGTCTGTCAAGTCATCCGCAGGAACATATACTGCCTGGATAGATGTAATTGAACCGTTTTTAGTTGATGTAATTCTTTCTTGCAGTCTTCCCATTTCTGTTGCAAGTGTAGGCTGATAACCAACCGCACTTGGAATTCTTCCAAGAAGCGCTGACATTTCCGCACCCGCTTGGGCAAATCTGAAAATATTGTCGATAAACATCAATACATCCCTGTGCTCTTCGTCTCTGAAATATTCAGCCATAGTAAGACCGCTCATAGCAACCCTGTTTCTACATCCTGGAGGTTCGTTCATCTGACCGTAGCACAAAGCAACTTTATCCAAAACGCCGCTTTCTTTCATTTCGTTATAGAGGTCGTTTCCTTCCCTTGTTCTTTCACCTACTCCGGCAAATACTGAATATCCGCTGTGTTTATATGCAACATTATGGATAAGTTCCATAATAATAACCGTTTTACCAACACCGGCACCACCGAACAGACCTGTTTTACCACCTTTCATATAAGGGCATAACAAATCCACTACTTTAATACCTGTTTCAAAAATTTCCATTTTTGTTGACTGGTCTTCAAACGCAGGAGCTGCTCTGTGAATAGACCATCTTGGCGCATCTGCAGGGACCGGTTCACCTTCATCAATCACATCACCGGTAACATTAAAGATTCTTCCAAGCACTACTTCACCTACAGGAACAGATATAGGTGCACCTGTTGAAACCACTTTTGTGCCTCTGACAAGTCCGTCAGTCAAATCCATTGCAACTGTTCTTACAATATTGTCTCCTATTTGAGCGGCAACTTCCAAGACTACTTTTTTCTTTTTACCTTCTGCTTCAAACTCTACATATAAAGCCTCGTTAATAGCCGGTAGATTTTCTTCAAATTCTACATCAACTACAGGACCTAAGACTTGTAAAACTTTACCTTCCATATTACTCCTTTATTTTTTCATTGCTTCAATAGCAGTTACTATTTCAATCAATTCTCTTGTAACATTTTCCTGTCTGACTTTATTAAACTGAAGTGTTAATTGATGAACCATATCTTTTGCATTGTTTGTTGCCGCATCCATTGCCTGCATTCTGGCACTGTGTTCCGCAGCAAGAGAATCAAGCAAAGCAAAATAAAGTGAATATTCCAAATACTGTTTGACTAATGTCTCTAAAATAATTTCATAATCCTGATCTGGTTCAACCTCAAGATAAACATTGCTTTCTTCTTCTTCCACTTCAATTGGTAAAAGCTCTTTTACTTCTACTTTTTGAGTCAATTTATTCACATATCCGTTATGAACAAGTATAATGTTATCTATATTGTTTTGAATAAAGTCATTATAACTCGTTTCTATAATTTCTTTAGCCTTTTCGTAATCAGGGGCGGAACTGAGGCCTATAATTTCCTCACTCATTTCTATTCCCATAAATTTAAAATATTCAATTGCTTTTTTCCCTATTACTTTTAGTCTGATTTTAGCTTTTTTGTCTTTTAATTCTTTTATAAGATTTAAGGTCTCCTTGATTGTATGGATATTAAATCCTCCACAAAGACCTTTGTCGGCGGTAATGACAATTAAATCGATTTTTTGAGTGTTTACTTTTGCAAACGCCCTTAAATCGATAACATCCTTAACTGCGCTGAGTTTAGATGATATTTCATGCATTACTTCATCTATCTTTTTGGCATATTCCCTTGAGCGAATCAAAGCTTCTTCCGCTCTTTTTAATTTAGCGGTAGAAACCAGCTTCATCGCCCTGGTTGTTTTTTGAGTGTTTTTAACACTGCTTATTTTTTGTTTTAATTCTTTTAAGGTTGCCATTTATTATCCCTCAAACTGAGTTTTAAATTCTTCTAAAGCTTTTTTCAATATCTCTTCTGTTTCGGCATCTATTTGTTTTTTACTTCTGATATTTTCAAAAATCTGAGGATATTTTGCTTCTACAAACGGATAAAGCTCATCTTCAAATTTTCTTATACTTCTTACAGAAATATCATCAAGATACCCTTTTGTCCCGGCATAAATAATTACAACCTGTTTTTCTACCGGTAAAGGCTGGTTGGCAGGCTGTTTTAGAATTTCAACCAATCTTTGTCCACGCTCTAACTGTTTTCTGCTCGCTTCATCCAAATCACTTGCGAATTGTGCAAATGCCTCAAGTTCTCTGTATTGAGCCAAATCCAGTCTTAGAGTACCGGCAACCTGTTTCATCGCCTTAATCTGAGCGGCTCCTCCAACCCTTGAGACTGATAAACCGACATTAATTGCAGGTCTTATACCTTTATTGAATAAATCTGTTTCAAGGAAAATTTGTCCGTCTGTAATTGAAATTACATTTGTCGGAATGTATGCCGCAACATCCCCGCCTTTTGTTTCAATAATAGGCAAAGCTGTTAAACTTCCCGCTCCTAATTTATCGCTTAATTTCGCAGCTCTTTCAAGAAGTCTTGAATGCAAATAAAATACATCCCCTGGATATGCTTCCCTTCCCGGTGGTCTTCTAAGTAAAAGTGACATTTCTCTGTATGCATCCGCATGTTTGCTTAAATCGTCATATACAATCAATCCGTGTTTTCCGTTGTCTCTGAAATATTCTCCCATTGTAACACCTGCATAAGGTGCTAAGAATTTAAGAGACGCCGCTTCACTTGCACTTGCGTTTACAACAATTGTATATTCCATTGCACCGTGTTCTTCAAGTGTTCTTACTATGTTTGCAACAGTTGACTGTTTCTGACCTACCGCAACATAAATACAAATAACATCCTGACCTTTTTGGTTGATTATAGTATCAATTGCAACAGTGGTTTTACCCGTTTGTCTGTCCCCGATTATAAGCTCTCTTTGTCCTCTTCCAATCGGTACAAGCGCATCGATTGCTTTTAAACCTGTTTGAAGCGGTTCGTGAACAGATTTTCTTGCCATAATTCCAGGCGCTTTTTCTTCCACATATCTGTATTCGGCAGCTTCGACAGGCCCTTTTCCGTCAATCGGCTCACCCAAAGCGTTCACAACTCTGCCGATAAGTGCATCGCCAACCGGCACGGAAATTAATCTTCCAAGTCTTTTTACAGAGCTTCCTTCGGTAATATCTGTTCCGCTTCCCAGAACAACAACACCGACATTGTCTGCTTCAAGGTTAAAAACCATACCTTTTTCACCGGTTTCAAATTCAACCATTTCACCGGCCATAACATTTGTAAGACCGTAAACTTTAGCAATACCGTCAGCTGAATAAATAACTTTACCTACTTCTTCAACATCTACTTTCAAATCGAAATTTTCGATTCTCTCTTTTATTATTGAAGTGATTTCTTGTACCACATATACTCCTTTCTTTTAGATTGCTTTTAATATATCTGTAATTATATCTTGTTTAATTCTGTTTTCGTCTATAGAAACTTCAACATTCAACACATCAACAAAAACTTTAATTCCGTTAATATCTTTTTCCTTTAAACTAAGTTTTATCGCAGCATTAAATTTTGAAGCAAGTTTATCTTCAAGCGCTTTTAGAGTTTCCCCGCTTATATGACCTTCCGCGGTTCCGTCAAAAGTATTATTTGAAATTGAAAGCTTGGCATGGTAATTTTTAAAAATATCTTTAATCAAATCAATTCTTTTATTTTCATTCAAAATTTTAACAAAATTAATAAATTTTTTATTTTCACATTCTGTAACAGTTTGTATAAATTTCAATTTTTCTTCTGTGCTTAAAAGGGGAGATTTTAATATAAGCATAAATTTTGAATTTTTGCTTAAAAAAGCCAGTTTTTTTAAAGCTTCAAATATTTCTTTTTGTTCTTCTTTATTTAAAGAAGCCATAAGAGCTTTTGTATATTTTTCAACTATCATTATGCAGCCTTTAAAATAAGTTTTGCAGCATCTTCACCGCTTATATGTATATCTTTAAAGATTTCATTCATAAATAATTTAACAACATCTTTTTTGGCTTTTCTGAGTTCACCCTCTTTATAAACTTCAAACAGTTTATCCATTGCCACAAGTTCACCTTTTGTATCTTCCATAATTTTATTGGAGATAACAACAGCTTCGTTTTTGGAATTTTCAATTATCTCTTTAGCTGTTATTTTAGCTTCTTCAAGTTTTGCTTCTAATTCTTCTTTTTTAACTTTAGCTTCTCTTAATTTATTTTCAACTTCCTGAAATCTTGAAGCAATATTTTCTTTTCTTTTTTTAAAAAAATCAACAGCCCTATTTCCAACCAAATACCATAAAATTGCAACAAAAATTAAAAAGTTAATCGTCCTTGGGATAAAATCGGTTGAGCTTATCCCACCTTCCGCTGCAAATGAAAACACACTTAAAATCAATGTTAAAAAGGATATTTTTTTCATGCCACATTCCTTATTTTATTTTCAAGTATTGTTTTAATTTCATCTTTTCCTTTTAAGAGTTCATTCAAAATTTTCTCTTTTTCAATTTCAATTTCTTCAGCAAGTTTTGCTTTTGCTTCTTCTATTTGAGCCTGTTTTTGAGCTTTTTGCTCTTCTGAGAGAGCTAAAGCTTTTGCTCTTGCCTCTTCTCTTATTTTGCCGGCCTCAGTTTTTGCTTTCTTTAAAATTTCTTTAATCTCGTTTTCCAGTTTTATGGTTTCTTCGGAATTGACATTAATCATTTTCATCTGTTCAGCAAGTTTAATTTCTCTTTCTTCCATAAAATTAATCAACGGTTTAAAAAGCCATTCATTTAACAAATAAAGCGTAATCAAAAAAATTACAGCTACACCGACCATCAACCAGATATTCAGTTCAAGCATTAATTCTCCTTTTTTGAAATTTTAACATAATTTTAACTTATTATTTCAATTAATTTTTTTAATTTTTCAATATCTTTTTCATTTTTCCACATAATTTTAATATATTTATTCCCTATTTCTACTTTTATGCCCAATTTTTTTAAATTGTCGGCCAACTTTGTAACTTCTGGTAGTATTGTTTCTTTGTTTTTTATTTTATTAACGAGTTTTTCTGTTTCTCTTACATTTAATTTTTTATTATTAATTTCATTTATGACCTCTTCCAATTCTTCTTTATTTAAATTAGACATAATTTTTGCATGTCCGACACTGATTTCATTATTTTTTATTTTTTCCTGAACAAATTCGGGTAAGCTCAAAAGTCTTAGTAAATTTGTCACATAGCTTCTGCTTTTTGAAACAATTTTTGCAAGTTCTTCATGGGTGTAACCGTGTTCGCTCATTAAATTTTGCAATGATTTGGCTATTTCAACAGGATTTAAATCTTCTCTTTGTATATTTTCAATTAAAGCATATTCTCTCAGTTCATTAATGTCCAAATCCAATATCAAAGCTTTTATTTCTGTTTTGCCAAGTTTTTTAAAAGCCCTCAGTCTCCTCTCTCCAGCTATTAAAATGTAATTATCTTTGTTTTTTATAACTACTATAGGCTGTAAAAGTCCGTATCTGTCAATAGAAAGTGCAAGTTCTTCAATAGATTTTTCATCAAATTCTTTTCTTGGCTGAAATGGATTGGGTTTTATTTTTTCTACTTTAATTTCTTTTAAACCCTCATCCGGCAAATCTTTTAAATACCCCGCCTCCACATCTTCTAAGATAGCTCCAAGCCCTTTACCCAGTCTTTTCATCTGTTTTTCTCCAGGATAGATTTTGCCAACAGTTCATAAGCAAGAGCGCCTGAGCTTTTAATATCATATGTAATTACAGGCATACCAAAGCTCGGAGCTTCTGCAAGACGGACATTTCTCGGTATTACTATAAATTTATTATCACTTTTAAACATATTATCTCTGAAATGTTTTATTATATCATGCAAAACTTGTTTTGAAAGATTATTGGATTTTGTGTACATGGTAGGAAGAATTCCTTTAATTTCCAGTTTCGGATTTTTAGTTCTTCTTAAAAGTTTTATGGTTTGTAAAAGCTGCCCCAGTCCTTCAAGGGCAAAATATTCCGTCTGAACAGGAATAATCACACTGTCGCTGGCGGAAAGCGCGTTTATTGTAATAATTCCGAGTGTGGGAGGTGTATCTATAATTATATAATCGTAATTATTTTTAATTTCTTTTAATTTTTTCTTTAAAACCAGTTCTTTATCTTCCAAATCGTCAAATTCTCTTTCAATCCCTACAAGTCCTATGTTGGAAGGAATTAAATCAAGGGTTGAAATTTTGGTATTTAATATTACTTCATTTATAGATTTGGAGCCTATTAACACATGATAAAGATTAAATTCATAATCGCTTTTATAAAAACCGAGAGATGATGTTGTATTTGCCTGAGGATCAGCATCTATCAAAAGAACTTTTTTTTCGTTTATTGCAATTGATGCCGCCAAATTTACAGCGGTGGTGGTTTTACCAACGCCCCCTTTTTGATTCGCTACAGAAATTATTTCTATCATCTTCTTGAATAAACCCTTTTATTTTTTATTTTCAAACTTCCATCATCTTCTAAGATTCCATCTATATCAAATAAATTTTTTGTTTTTTCAAATTCTTTTTGATACTCGTTAATAATTTCTTCCCAGCTGTAATTATATATGTTTTTCAAAAAGCCTTTTAGTATTTTATCATTTTTTATTTTCAAATACAAACCGGCAAAATTATTTGAGGGTGATTTTTTTGTATTAACTCCTATACCTACTGTTAAAATATCATTTTTAACATGGCTTAAAACCCCGCAGACTTTTTTTAAATCTTTTGTATATAAATCATTTGGCCACTTCATAAACAAATTTAAACCAAAATGTTCCAATGTTTTTTTCATTACAAAAGCAAAAAAAATCGAAAGACTTTGAATTGGAACGTCAAAACTATTGTTAAGTGCAAATGAAAAAAACAGATTTCCCCTCTCTCCAAGCCATCTGTTTCCCCTGCTTCCAATCCCATCTGTCTGATATTCGCTCCAAATACAAACAGGAAGATTGTATTTATCTATATTTTCAATCAAATATTTTTGGGTTGAATCAATCTCATCAAAATAAATAATTTCCCATACAACATTTACAATTCTCCATTTTTCGCATTGCTCATTTTCGCCCATTTTCATTTTACACTTTTCACTTTCCACTTCTCTCTTGGTTTCTTGGCAACTTGTTTACTCACCACCCCGCCGCTTTACAAGCGGCCGGGCAAGCTCACAACTCACAACTCACCTTAATATATTATCTCCAACTTTAAGTCTTTTCCCATTGATATAATCAACCGCTTTTACTTCTTTTTTACCAGAAACCTGGATTTTAAAGAGTTTTATTTCCCCCCTTTCACAACCGACAACGATACCTTCATTATCAATCTTAATTATTTTACCTTTTTCATTTTCTGAATTAATATCAATAAGTTTCATTTCATTTATTTTAAACTTTTCACAAAATATTCCGGGCCAAGGCTGATAAGCTCTATATTTTCTGTCTATAATTAATGCAGATGAAAAATCCACAAACCCGTCCTCTTTTTTTATTTTAGGGGAATATGAGCTAAGCGCATCTATCTGAGGCAGTGGTTTTATATTATTAAAATTTTTAACAGTGTAAATAATTTGATTTGCTGCAATATCCGCCAGTTCATCAAACAAATCTATACTTGATTTATTTTTAACTTCTGTATAATCCCATGCCAGTATATTGCCGGTGTCAAGACCTTTATCCATAAGCATTGAAGTAACACCCGTATACTTGTCGCCGTTTAATACAGCACTTTGAATAGGACTCGCACCCCTGTATTTTGGTAAAAGTGAAGCATGAAGATTTATACAGGGGGCAATTTCCAAAACATCTTTTTTTAATATTATCCCATATGCTGCAACAACAATAAAATCAGGCTTAAAAATTTTTAAATCATGAGCATTAAGTTTTGTTGGTGTAAAAACCGGTATATTACGTTTTAGGGCATATTTTTTAACAGGCGTCGGAGTTAATATTTTTTTTCTGCCGACAGGTTTGTCAGGCTGGGTATAAACCGCCAAGACATCAAAATGTTTATTTAAATTATCAAGTATTTTTACCGCATAATCGGGACTTCCCATAAAAACAACATTCATTTAAAACCTTTTTTAACATTATACTAATTATTGCCGGTTAATCTATAAATCTTATCCGAATTTTCCTGCAATGTAATCTGCTGTATGTTTTTGTTTAGGGGAAAGGAATATCTGCTCGGTAGTTCCAAATTCAATAAGTTCGCCCAAATACATATAAGCGGTATAATCACTGACCCTGCTTGCCTGCTGCATATTATGAGTCACTATTACAATAGTTACAGTGTCTTTAAGTTTTGTTACAAGTTCTTCAATTGCTACAGTAGAAATCGGATCAAGCGCACTGGTAGGCTCATCCATTAAAAGCACTTCCGGTTCAACTGCAATTGCCCTTGCAATGCAGAGTCTTTGCTGCTGACCTCCGCTTAAGCCCCTTGCATCATCTTTTAGTCTGTCTTTTACCTCATCCCATAAGGCGGCACCTTTTAAGGCCTCTTCCACTTTTTCGTCAAGGTTTTGTTTTTTACCCATAAGTTTAAGACCGTAAGCAATATTATCATAAACACTCATCGGAAAAGGAGTGGGTTTTTGAAAAATCATACCGACTCTTTGACGAAGAGCTATAAGTTCATTTTCTTTTTTAAATTCTAAAATATTTTCCATTTTATCAGTTTCTTTATTTTTAAGTAAAATTTCACCTTCATATTTATTACCCGGATATAAATCGTGGATTCTGTTAAAACTTCTTAAAAGGGTGGATTTTCCGCATCCGCTAGGCCCAATCATAGCTGTTATTTTTTTTTCATAAATAGGCATATTTATATTTTTAAGAGTCGGTTTTTCCGCCCCGGCGTAAGTAAAATAAAAATTTTTGACATCCATTACTTTTATCATTATTTTTTCCTTTCTCTAATAACATATCTTCCAAGCAGATTTACAATTAATACAAAAATAGTAAGCAAAAAAGCGCCCGCCCAAGCAATATTCACCAAATGTTTATCCGGCATTGTTGCAAGATTGTAAATTGCAACAGTCAGACTTGGAAACTCCTCATTCAAATTAAGTGTAAAATAAGCGCTGTTTCCGCTTGTAAAAAGTAGCGGCGCCGTTTCCCCGGCAATCCTTGCAAAGGCAAGTAAAAGTCCTGTCATAATTCCAGTTTTAGCCGCTTTTATTACTATATCAAAAATTACCTTATATTTTGGTGCACCTATTGCCACTCCGGCTTCCCTTAGCTCTTTTGGAACAAGCCCCAGCATATCATCGGTTGTTCTTACAACAATAGGAAGCATCATAATAGCAAGGGCTATGCTACCTGCCCATCCATTCATATGACCCACGGGATTTACAACGATTGCATAAACAAATACGCCTATAACAATGGAAGGCGCACTCATCATAACATCACTTAAATTTCTTATAAACTGGGCATATTTATTCCCGAAAGAATACTCCTGCAGATAAATTCCAGCTAACATTCCGATAGGAACTCCGATTATTACAGCAATAAAAGCTAAAATAAACTGCCCGATAAAGAGATTTCTAAGACCGTTATCCACCAAATCGTGTGTAAAAATATATAAATCAAGGGATTTAAGACCCTTAATTGTTAACGTAATTAAAATCCAAAACAGAAAAAGAAGCCCTAAAATTGCAGCAAGTGTTGAAAGGAATAGAATAACTTTATTGATTATAAGTCTCATTTATTGTTCCTTAAAAAATAAAATTTTGCGGTTACTATCACTATAAAAGATACAACAAATAAAACAAGTGATAAATAAAAAAGAGCCGCCAGACTCATACCGCTGCTTTCAGCAAAAGAGTTTGCCAAAACCACAGGGATGGAAACCGTCGGGTCGGTAAGTTTTTTAGGATAATTAAATACTCCCCCTATTACAAACGCAACAGCCATTGTCTCACCAAGAGCCCTTCCGAGGGCTAAAATAATACTTCCTATTATTCCGCTTTTTGCATAAGGAAAAATCACATCTTTAATTACTTCAAATTTTGTAGCCCCAAGAGCATAAGCGGATTCTTTCAATACATCGGGAGTTGTATTCATACTGTCACGCGTTAAAGAAGCCATAAATGGAATTATCATAACGCCAAGCACCAGTCCGGCCACCAGTAAATTGACACTGGGCCCTCCGAAAATATGTGAAATAAAAGGACCAAAATAAAAAAGACCCCACATACCGTAAATAATACTCGGTATTGCAGCAAGAAGTTCTATTGCTATTCCAACCGGTTTGGCAAGCATCGGCATAGCAATCTCGCTTAAAAATATAGCAATACCCATTGCAATAGGAACCGCAAAAAGCATAGCTATAATGGTTGATAGAATAGTTCCTACAATAGGTATCAATCCGCCGTAAATTTCTTTTGTTTTATAATTTTGGCTATTTTCTCCTCCGCCTGATATTGCACTGTCAACATCATCCCCGCCAAGACCGAGTGCTGCGTCCACATTATCTGAATCGGACATATTATCTGAATCATCTTCATTATTTCCCACAGACGCAGAAGCATTGGAATTAGTATTGTTTTGAACAGTTGCGCTGTTTTTTACAGGTATTTGAATAGTTACCCCCCATCTCGGGTCAACCAGAAAATGCAATCCGTATTCTTTAATAGCAGGTTTTGCATAAAAAAACAAAACAATAAAAATAGCTGAAAGGATTAATAAAATAACAGTGGCGCTTATTGAAGTTAATTTTCTGAAAAGAAATTCCATATATGGCCTTTTTAACTAAAATTATAGAAAAAAATAAAAAGGATTTAAAGTCCTTTTTTTATTTTTCCGGAGAAATTCCTTTTTCAACCCAATATTTTTTAACCAATGCTTTTACATTGCTTGGAAGTGGAATATATCCAAGTTTAGAAGCAACTTCGTCATGATCGTATGCATAAGAGAAAAATGATGTAACCCTTTTAGCTGTTTTTGCATCATCATAATGAACTAAAACAAATGTAGGAGCTAATATTGGATAACCTTTTTTAGGATAAGCAATCAATTTAAAGAAATCATTTTTAAGTGAAAATCCTCCGTAAGCCGCACCTTTTGCAAAATTTGCCGGAGTTGCCGCATAAAATGCCCCATCTTTTCCCTGAACTTCTGCCAAATTTAACCCGTTTTTAACAGCATCTGCATAATCAACATAACCTACAGAATAAGGATTTGTTTTAATAGCAGTGCTTACACCGAAGTTTCCTTTTCCTGCGACACCTCTACCCTGTGCGTCTGTAGGCCAGTTAACTGCTTTGTGAACACCGAAATGATGAAACCAAGTTGTACTTAATTTACTTAAATAATATGTAAAGTTAAAAGTTGTTCCTGATTTGTCACTTCTGTGAACAAAAATGATTTTTTTATGAGGAAGTTTTTCATTCGGATTGTATTTTGCTATCCAAGGATTGTCCCAGTATTGAATGCTTCCAAGAGCTATACCCTCTATTGCAATTTCACTTAGTTTTAAACTGTGAACACCAGGAATATTGTACGCAAGTGTAATTCCCCCTATTACAGTAGGAAACTGTGCCAAATGATATTTTCTCAATGTCCTAGGAGTCAAAGGTTTGTCTGTTCCGCCAAAATCGACATGTCTTACCTCTATTTCTTTAATACCAGTCCCGCTTCCTGTTGCGGTATAGTTTACCCTGTTTGAAGTTTCAGAATAAAAACCTTTTATCCACGCTTTGTTTACCGGATATTGAAATGATGAACCTGTTCCGTTAATTGTCCATGCAAATGCGCTTGCACCAAGTACTACTCCAAAAGCCAATTTTTTTAACATTCTCTCTCCTTAATTTTTTTTGTCTTGAAATTATAAAAAAATAAAATAACATTTTGATAACAAAATTTTTTTTACATTATTATATAATTATACATAAATATACAACAAAGGATTTAAAATGCTTTCAAAATTTGAAAAAGAACTAAATAAAATAGAAAAATTATTTGAAAAAACAGTTGAAATTTTAAGCACCACACTTAAAGAAAAAGAGATAAAAGATGATTTTTTCCTTATTGACCTGAAAGACCTTGATGACGAAGTTATAAAATTCATTGCCCTTCTCCATCCGCAGGGTGAGTTTTTACGAGAAGCGATAGCAATACTTAAAATCACCCCTTTTTTAAATAAAATAAAACGCTCAATCAAATATTTTATTAAAAAATACGATTTTCAAAACAAAAAAATCGACGCACTTCACCAAAGTGCCATAACATCGCTTGAAATGCTTAAACTTGCCATAAAAGGGGATACAATTGAAGACGCATATTCAACAATTATTTCCCAGGAAAAAATTGCAGATGAAATATACAAAGAACTGTTTAAAGAGATAAAATCAAAAGAAAATATAGATGAAATTTTAAAAATTATGAATGTTGCAAAAAGACTTGAAAGAATTACAGACAGCGTAAAAACAATTACAAAATATCTGCTTTTTGCAAAAGAAGGAATGGATTTTTGATAAAAATTGCCTTAATCGAAGATGAAGAAGATTTACTGGATTTATTGGAATTTAATTTAATAAAAGCTGGATTTGACGCAGTCGGATTTTTAAATACAAAGAAAGTAAGAGATTTTATTATAGAGGAAAATCCTGACCTTTTAATAATGGACAGAAATTTGCCGGATATTGAAGGAAGCGAATTTGTTAAAAATTTAAAAGACGAGGGATTTAATATTCCCGTTATTTTTTTAACCGCAAAAACAGCTGAAGAAGATGTATTGGAGGGCTTTGAAAAGGGTGCGGATGACTATATTAAAAAACCGTTTTCCATAAAAGAGATGATTGCAAGAATTAAAGCCGTTTTAAAAAGATACAATAAAGAGAGCAATGTCTTATTATATAAAAATTACAAACTCGATTTAATAAATAAAAATTTACTGATAGATAATGAAACAGTCGATTTAACAAAATCAGAATTTAAACTGTTAAAAGTATTTTTTGAAAATCCAAAAAGAGTAATTTCCAAAGATGAAATAGCTGAACTTTTAGAAATAAATGAAAAAAGCGTAAATGTCTCCATTAACAGATTAAACCATAAAATCAATTTAATCGAATCTAAAAGAGGAATCGGATACATAATAAAATAATATAAAATGGATAATGTATAATGAAAAAATTAAAAGTAAAAATTAAAAAGTTTTTTTTGTAAAAGCGAAAAAAAAGAGATAGAAAATCTAAAAAGAAAATTAAAAAAATCAGAACTTGAAAATAAAAAACTGAAAAAAGCAAATGAATTTAAAGACGATATCATTTCAGCAATTTCACACGAATTTAAAAATCCCATATCAATAATCAACGGTTATATCGAAACTATCTTAAACAACAGACTTGATGAAAACACAAATCAAAAATTTCTCGAAAAAATACATAAAAACTCACTCAGACTTACAAATTTAATAGACAGGTTATATTTAGTTACAAAAATAGAAAATCAAAAATTAAAACCTAATTTTAAAGAAGTAAAATTAGACAATTTAATAAAAGAACTGATAAAATCATTTGATGAAGAAAGGCTGATTTTAAATTTAAAGCCTGTAATAATAAAAGCAGATAAAAATCTGATAGATATTGCCGTTTCAAACCTTATTTCAAACGCCCTGAAATATTCTAAAGAGAAAGTTATTATAGATTTAAATGAAAATTTTTTAGAAATAACAGACAAAGGAATAGGCATAGAAAAAAACAAAATAGATTTAATAACACAGAAATTTTACAGAATTGCAAAAAACGACTGGGATAATTCACTGGGGCTGGGGCTTTATATAACAAAAAAAATTCTTGATATGCATAATTTTAAATTAAAAATCCAAAGCGAAAAGAAAAAAGGAAGTAAATTTTCTATTATTTTGAAAGAAGATAAGGAACTCCGATTACAATAGATGTTAAAACCAAAAGCGCTATAAAAATACCTATCATAAAAAGCCAGAAATTAAACGGTTTTTCTTTATTATTCATTGCAAAACTCCTTAATATTTTTAAAATTTGCCTTAATTACAGTTTTATCCTCGGGCGTGCATAAATATATATTATCATCTACGCCGCAGACATTTAAAATATCAATAACAGCATCTACATTCATAGCTTTAAAATTATATTTTTCTTTTAAATATGCTATTGCTTCAATATCATTTACCCCAAATACAAATTCGTCCAAATTATTAGCTATTAAAGCGGCTTTATCAATTCTTTCAAATTTTTTTCCATCTGCCGTATAAACATAAATATAATTCATTTTCTTTTCCTCATATTAATATACATATGTATTATATCGATAGCGGCGGGAGTAACCCCGCTTATTTCACTTGCCTGAAAAAGAGTAACGGGTCTGTGTTTTTCAAGTTTTTCAACTATTTCGCGGCTGAGCCCCGGAATCCCCCTGTATTCAAAATCTTCCGGAATTTTAACTTTTAGCATTTCTTTCATTTTATCAATCTGTGCTTTTTGCCTTTGGATATAATGATGATATCTTGCCTGAATCAAAATTTGCCCGAGTGCGTCATCACTTAAAGATGAGAACTCAGGAAACATGTTAAGAAGTTTTTCTTTTGTAAACGTATGCCTTGCGACTATTTTTCTTATTTCCATTTTATTTTGTATTTTCTCTTCTCCAAGGCTTTCAAGTTTTGTATTTATTTCTTTGTTTGGAGTCACGAATGTTTCATTTAATATTTTTGGGCGTTTCTTTTTTTCTTCTCTGAGTTTTAATACCTTCTCATATGTTTTCTCATCAAGAAGGCCAAGCTCATATCCGTAATCTGCGAGTCTTAGCATTGCGTTATCTTCTCTTAAAAGCAGCCTGTATTCACTCCTGCTTGTAAACATTCTGTAAGGTTCATTTGTTCCTTTTGTAACCAAATCATCTATCAATACACCGATATATGCCTCATCTCTTCTAAAAATCACAGGCTCTTTATCTTCAACTTTAAGCGCAGCGTTAATTCCGGCCATTATTCCCTGCGCCGCCGCCTCTTCATAACCGGTAGTTCCGTTAATTTGCCCGGCAAAAAACAGTCCTTCAATCTCTTTTGTTTCCAAAGAATGCTTAAGATTTGTAGGCTGAATAAAGTCATACTCTATGGCATAGCCGTATCTTACTATTTTTGCATTTTCAAGTCCCAAAATTGAATGGATAAACGCATCCTGCACATCCATAGGAAGAGAAGTTGAAAGACCGTTTAAATAATATTCGGTTGCCTCTCTTGTCTGAGGCTCTATAAATACATGGTGTCGTTCTTTATCCGGAAATTTATTCAGTTTATCCTCAATACTGGGGCAATACCTTGGCCCTATTCCTTCAATCTGGCCGGTAAAAAGAGGGGCTCTATAGAAATTGCTTTTAATAATATCGTGTGTTGTTTCATTTGTATATGTTATGTAACATGGGAGCTGCTCGGGATGAAATGTTTTTTTGTCTGTTCTGAATGAAAACGGTTTTGGATTTTTATCGCCTTCTTGCAGTTCCATTTTAGAAAAATCGATACTTCTTGCATCAATTCTTGCAGTAGTCCCTGTTTTTAACCTTTCCAGTTTAAAACCCAGATTTTCAAGTGATTTTGATATTTTTTTTGCAGGAAGTTCATGAAATCGGCCCCCTTCGAGTTTTACAGGACCGAAATGCATTATCCCCCTCATAAACGTTCCGGTGGTTAGAATCAGCGTTTTTGTCTTATAAACATTTAATAAATTTGTTTTAACACCTGCGACTTTCCCGTCTTTTACTATTATTTCATCCACAATTTCCTGGGCTATTTCAAGATTGGGCGTATTAAGTAGGGCGATTCTCATCCATATTCTGTATCTGTCCATATCAATCTGGGCTCTGCTTCCCCTGACAGCGGGGCCTCTGTTTTCATTTAAAATTCTAAACTGAATTCCGGCATTGTCGGTGGCAAGAGGCATAAGCCCTCCAAGTGCGTCTATTTCTTTAACAAGATGCCCTTTTGCAAGTCCTCCTATTGCCGGATTACAGCTTGGAGCTCCAATCTGCTCTACAAGCATACTTAAAAGAAGGGTCCTTTTACCCATTTTTGCCGCAGCTGCGGCAGCTTCTATTCCCGCATGCCCTCCGCCGACAACTATACAATCAAATTGTTTCATCTAACTCCTTTATATTGTCTGCATTTCTTACATAATTTTCTATATCATTAATTTTATTATTTAGTTTTAACATTTCATCAAATTCAGCTTCATTTTTCGGGGCTTTGAAATTTTTCTCAAAAACATCCAAAAGTATATTGGTGTTCCCGATAAGCATCAAATATTTTTTATTTTGATATTCAAACAAAACAACTTTGTTTTTGGCATCAATAAATTTTTGTGAAAGAACTTTCATATCATTTTTTAAAGCCGGTAATTTCGACGAAAACCCTCTTTTTTTTAAATAAAGCAGGATTATAGCCAAAATTATTAAAATTGTAACTACAACAATATACCTCGTAAAAGAAAAATTTTCTTTTGGCATCGTGGGCAGATTTGTCTGGAGAGGTTTTAAAGACTGAATTCTAAACCTTATTCCGTAACCGTCCGGCGTAAGCGCCACATTTACATTATACTTATTTTTTGAAGCTATTTCCACTTCAACAGAATTTTTTACCGGAGTTATAATAACGGATTTTACAAAAAAATTATTAAAATTTTTTTCTACTGCATTATCGGTTTTTATATTTTTTATTAAAAATCTGTTTTGTGCAAGTTTTATAATTTTGCCGTCGAATTTGGAATCAAGGGAAAAAAGAATATCCAATTTATTTTTGTTTTCAAAAAAATTAACATCAATCAGGTTTGCACTATAAATTAAACACGCCAAAAATAAAATAATTATTTTCTTCACTATTTTTCCTTTGTCAGATAATATACCAAAGAATTCGCATCCAAAACCTCATTTATTCTTATGGCAAGATTTTTTTCATAAACCATCACTTCGCCTTTTCCTATTATCCTGCCGTTTATATAAACTTCGGCGCTTTCCCCTGCAGGTTTGTTTAAATCTATTACACTGCCTTTTTGAAGGTTTAATATTTCCCTTAAACTCATTTCCACTCTTCCCAAATCACTTTCAAACAAAACCTCGGTATCTAATAAATGGCCGTAATCCGGAATTAATTCATAAATTCTCTCTTCATTTGGATTTTGCATTATTTTTCCTTAAACAGAATATAAAAACATACCGTTTTGTATTTAAACGCCAACACATCGTCATATTTAATATTTTTATTAAATTTTCCTAAAAACTCAGGGGTGGATATATTAAAATTTATTTTTTTCTTTTGGGCAATAATTTTGGCATTTCCCACTATTAGATTTGCAATTTCATTAGTTAAATCTTTCGGGTCGTAGTTTTTATCTCCGAACCAATATAAAGAAACCATATCAAGCTTTTCGGCAGGAACAACTATATAAATATCCGCTTTTTTATACCCGTCAATTTCTATTTTACTGACAAATCCGTTTATTTTTTCTCCGCCACATTCATCAAATTCAGTGTTTAGCGAATTTAAATAGTTTTTTACGGCTTCTTTTATAATTTCAATCATATCTTTCCCTTTTGGATATAATTTTATCAAAAAAAGGATGATTTTGATAAGTGCTATCCTAATAGGAATATTTACAGGCTTTGCAAGCGGATTTTTTGGAATTGGCGGAGGGACTATTTTGGTACCCGCTCTTTTATTTTTGGGATTTGAATTAAAAGAAGCAATAGGAATCAGTGTTACCCAAATGATGATGAGCTCTATTTTTGGAAGTTATCTTAATTACAAAAAAGGCCTTCTTAAAATAAAAAACGGTATCTCCCTTGGATTAGGAGGTGCACTCGGGGCAATGCTCAGCGGTATTATAGTAAAATATACGCCCAAAGAAATTTTGGGTATAATTTTTTTGACGCTTGTTTTTATTGCGATAATCAGGTTTTTTATAACCGTCGAAGAGCCTCAGCACGAGCCTCCGATAGACAATAAAAAACTTTTTTTTATAGGAATATTAGTTGGAACGATAGCAATAAGCGTAGGGGTGGGAGGGGCTATTTTAATAACCCCGATACTTGTAGGTTTTTTAAAATACAAATTAAAAACAACAGTAAGTCTTAGTCTCTTTTTTGTGGTATTTTCTTCCGTTTCGGGATTTATTTCACAGTCCCTCGCCGGCCATATTGATTATAAAGTCGGATTTTCAATAGGTATTGCAAGCTTAATCGGTACTTTTTTTGGTATAAAAGCATATCATACGCTTCATCCCAAACATCATAAAAAATTACTCTTAATCTGGTATATAGGAGTATTTGTTTCTATGATATATAAACTTTATTTTTAAGGATTTTAATGGATATTAAATTAGTAGCGGAAATTATAGTTTTTTTACTTATTGTTTTTAGAATTTATATTTTGGAAAGCTTTAAAATAAAAAGTGCGTCCGATAAACTTTTTGCACTTTATTATTTAAAAAACCATAATCCTATTTTGGGATATATAATTATTTTTTATATATTTGAAATTATAATTATAGAAATGACATTGTTACACAAAATAGACATTGCGTTAATCATACTTGCAACATTAGAAACTTTTATGATATACAGACATATATTTATTTCGCTCAAAACAGACGATAAGGATGATTATCTCGATACGGTGATAAAAAGAATGTTTTCTACGCTTACATATTCTGAATATATTGAAATAAAAGACCAGCTTTATAAAACACAGCCGAAATGGAAACTGTATGCCACTGAAATGTTTGTATTTTTATTTGCCGTATGGAGCATAGAGCTTGGATAATTTTAAATTATGAGTTATGAATTATGAGTTATGAATTATGAGTTTTGAGATGAGTAATTTATAAATTTTAATAATTCATAATTCACTACTCACTACCCTGCCGCTTTGCAAGCGGCCGGGCGGGCTCACAATTCACTACTCACCATATTTAAAAGGAGATTAATGGATAAAATAAAAGTTATAGGTGCCAGGGAAAACAATTTAAAAAATATAAATTTAGAAATACCTAAAAACAAGCTCATAGTTTTTACAGGTCTCTCCGGAAGCGGAAAATCAACTCTTGCATTTGACACTCTCTATGCCGAGGGCCAAAGAAGATATATCGAGAGTTTAAGCTCTTATGCAAGACAGTTTTTGGAACAGGCGGGAAAACCGGATGTGGATAAAATAGAAGGGCTCACCCCGGCTATTGCAATAGACCAAAAGACAACTTCAAAAAATCCGCGCTCAACCGTGGGAACTGTTACGGAAATTTATGATTATCTGAGGCTTTTATATGCAAGAATAGGAATTCAGCACTGTCATATATGCGGTGAAAAAATAACCAAAATGACTCCCCAGGACATCATTAACGAAATTTTAAAATTACCAAAAGGGGCAAAACTTATAATTTACGCCCCAATAATTAATAGAAAAATTGAGGAAAGAAGGGATAATCAGGGCTTATATAGACGGAGTTCTCATCAGGCTTGATGAGGAAGTTGAACTTAAAACATACAATAAAAGCGGTAATAGACAGGGTTATCATAAAAGAAGAAAACAAAGCAAGAATAGCCGAAGCGGTGGAAAAAGCTTTGAATAAAAGTTTCGGGGAAGTCGAAATAGAAATACTTAACGCCAAAGAATTAGGGATGGAAAAAGATTTTATTCACTACAGCGAGCATAAGGCATGTTTTAAATGTAAAGTCAGTTTTGAAGAGCTTGAGCCTACTTCTTTTTCTTTCAACTCCCCCAAAGGTGCATGTCCAAAATGCGACGGACTGGGTGTTGTTTATTCACTCGATATTGAAAAAGTAATAAAAGACAGACCTTTAAACAAAGGTGCAATTCCACTGATATGGGGTTTTAACAAAAAATATTACCAGGAGTTTTTTAAAGCGTTTTGCAAAGAAGTGGGAATAGATATGAATAAAAGTTTTTACGAACTTGACGAGCTTCAAAAAAAATTAATTTTAAACGGCACCGCTTATGACATTACATTTATTTACGCAAAACACACCATTTCCAAACCATGGCCCGGACTCAGACAAATAGCGCTCGATACCTACAAAGACGATATAAGCGAAATAATGAGCGAAAGCACTTGTCCGGTATGCCTTGGATACAGATTAAAACCGGAAAGCATAGCGGTAAAAGTAGCCGGAAAAACAATTGCTGAGATTATTTCTATGCCGATAGAGGAAGCATATAAATTTTTCAGCAATAAAAAAAATTTTGAATATTTATCCAACAAAGATAAAAAAATATCCGAACCTATTTTAAAAGAGATAAAAGAAAGGTTATTTTTTTTAGTGGATGTTGGACTTGGATATTTAACACTGAGCAGGGACGCAAGAACAATAAGCGGTGGCGAAAGCCAGAGAATAAGAATAGCCAGCCAGATAGGAAGCGGGCTGACAGGGGTGCTGTATGTATTGGATGAGCCAAGCATCGGACTTCACGAAAGAGATACTTTAAAACTCATAAATACACTGAAAAACTTAAGAGACAGGGGTAATACCGTAATTGTGGTCGAGCATGACAGAGAAACAATTTTAAATGCGGATTTCATCGTAGATATAGGTCCAAATGCCGGAAAAAACGGAGGAGAAGTTATTTTTGCGGGAAATGCGGACAAACTTATAAAAAGCAATACATTAACAGCACAGTATTTAAGATATGAAAAAGATATAAATTATCAAAAAAACCGCCCCCAAAATGAATGGCTAAAAATTAAAAATGTCAATATACACAATATTAAAAATTTAAATACTAAAATTCCTTTAAGGAACCTTGTATGTGTTACAGGTGTAAGCGGCAGCGGGAAAAGTTCTCTTATACTTCAGACACTTCTTCCTGTGGCAAAAGAAATATTAAATCATGCAAAAAAGATACAAAAAGTAAAAGGAGTGGAAATAAAAGGCATCGAACAGCTTGATAAAGTCATATATCTTGACCAAAGCCCGATAGGCAGAACACCAAGAAGCAATCCCGCCACTTATACGGGTGTTTTTGATGATATAAGGGCACTTTTTTCCTCAACTCCCGAAGCCAAGCTACGCGGTTACACTCCGGGCAGATTCAGTTTCAATGTAAAAGGCGGAAGATGTGAAGTTTGTAAGGGTGAGGGACAGATAAAAATAGAAATGCATTTTTTACCCGATATAATGGTAACCTGTGAAGCATGCAAAGGCAAAAGATACAACGATCAGACACTTGAAATTAAATACAGGGGAAAATCCATTGCGGATATACTTGAAATGAGTGTGGATGAGGCTTATGAATTTTTTGAAAAAATTCCTAAAATCAAACAAAAACTAAAGACTCTCAAAGATGTAGGGCTTGGATATATAACCCTTGGACAAAACGCCACAACACTAAGCGGCGGAGAAGCACAGAGAATAAAATTGGCAAAAGAATTAAGCAGAAGAGATACCGGAAACACCCTTTATATTCTGGATGAACCCACAACCGGTTTACATTTTGCGGATATAGATAATTTAATGAAAGTTTTATCACACTTGGTAGATTTAGGAAACAGTGTCATTGTAATCGAGCATAATCTTGATTTTATAAAAAATGCAGATTATATAATAGATATGGGACCTGAGGGGGGAAGCAAAGGAGGAAAAGTAATAGCAGCCGGGACAATAAAAGAAATAATAGAAAAATATCAGGATATCAGTTATACGGCTAAATATTTAGCTAAAGAATTAAAAAGAATCAACAAATCTAAATAATTTTTCTTGACATATGTTCAAAAAAGTATTATAATTATATTGAACATATGTTCTAAAGGATTTAAATTGCCTAAAAAAATCAGAAGAAGAAGAATAAGAGGTAAATTTCATCATAACTGTTTTAAACCGTGCGGAATGCCGGGACATAATTTGGAATATATTAATTTATCCAGAGATGAAATTGAAGCCATCAGACTTGCCGATTATAATGAAATGTATCAGGAAGATGCGGCAAAAGAGATGGAAATTTCCAGACCGACATTCAGCAGAATTTTAAACAATGCAAGAAAAAAAATAGCTTCTGCATTACTTGAAGGCAAGGCGATAGAAATAGAAAACTTTTAAGGAGTGAAAAATGAAAATAGCATTTCCAACAAACAATAAAGAAACTATAGCAAGTCATATTGGACTTTGTAAAGGTTTCTTGATTGTAGATACAAATACAGGGGAAAGAACATATATTGAAAACCCTGTAATGAAAACAATTCAGGAAGAACATATTGATTTAAAAGGGACAAAAGAAGGCGAAAGAGGCCTTGGAACAGGCAGAATTATACCGCCTTTTTTAGCAGAAGCCGGAGTCAATGTCCTAGTATCACATGAATTTGGCGAAGGTATGGAATTAAATCTTGACAGAGTCGGGATTATACCTTATCAAACAGATGAAAAAAATATTGAAAACGCATTAAATCAAATTAAGGAGGAAGATATGAGAGAATTTGAAAGAGGATATGGAAGAGGTTTTGGATACGGCAGAGGTTTTGGATACGGCAGAGGATATGGTTACGGAAGAGGTTTTGGAAACAGAGTATTTGATGAAAGAGATGAACAAAGAGGATACGGATACGGAAGAGGAGCCGGATTTGGACGTGGTTACGGATGCAGAGGCAGAGGATTGGGCCGTGGCTACGGAAGGGGGTTCGGTTTTAGAAGAAGATGGGAGGATTAATTCCATCTTCTTAAAAATTGTAACCTATTCCTCCATAAATAGAGCTGTTATAATTTTGATTAAAACTTATATCTCTATAACCAAGAAAAATTTGGGCATTATCTATTGGAAAATATCCGATTTGCGCATCTATTCTGCTAAATCTGTCGGCTTCGTCAAAACTTAATATTTTTGGAGCGTATTCACCTTCTGCTTTTACATATATTGGCAAAGAAACATTGGGTAAATACGTAAAAATTCCTATCCCCACAGGTATTGCGGTATTATTTTTAGTATGGACTGCATCTATTATTACAGAAAATTTGATATTTTGATATTCCATACCTATTAAATTTCCTTCGGCTTTAACACCTGCCGAAAAAAAATTGTGTTTATTAGAATTATCGTTATATATAAACTGCGCCCTGGCTTTTATATTATTGTCTATTATTCCGCTTTCTGCGCCTATTGCAACAGTTGAATTACTTATCTGTAAATTAATATTATTGGCAACCGAAAGTTAAAACATTTAACATTAATTTTCTCATTTTTTAATCCTTGTTTTTTATTATTATTTGGCAGATATTTCAAAAGAACCGTAGTTTAAATATTTTTCAAATCTTTGTTGTAATAATTCGTCACTTGAAAGTTCTCTCAAATTTTTTATATTTTTGAGAAAATATTCCTTTATATTATCAGCGGCAGTTTTATAATCCCTATGAGCTCCCTCAATAGGTTCATCAATAATATCGTCTATAAGCCCTGATTTTTTAAGTTCTTCGGCAGAAATTTTAAGTGCTTTTGTAGCTGTTTCTGCTTTGCTTCCGTCACCCCACAAAATTGCTGCACATCCTTCCGGAGATATTACGCTAAAAACTGAATATTTAAGCATTGCAAATTTGTCCGCCACACCTATAGCGAGTGCACCTCCGCTTCCGCCTTCCCCTATAACAATAGAAACGGTAGGTGTTTTAATTCTGCTGAGTTCAAATAAATTTTTTGCAATTGCTTCGCTTTGTCCTCTCTCTTCTGCCCCGATACCAGGAAATGCCCCTGGAGTATCTATTAAAAAAAGTATAGGTAAATTAAATTTTTCAGCTAATTTTGCGACCCTGAGAGCCTTTCTGTATCCTTCTGGATGAGGCATACCAAAATTTCTTGTTATTTTTTCTTTTGTATTTCTACCTTTTTCTTCTCCTATTACCACACATTCAACATCATCGATTTTACCGATATAACATACAATTGCCGGGTCGTCTCTAAATTCCCTGTCTCCGTGAAGTTCGTATTTTTCATTCATAATAAGATTTATTATATCCTCAGCATGAGGTCTGTCAGGATGACGGGCAAGTTGAAGCTTTTGATATGGAGTTAGGTTTTCTATCTCTTTTTTTAAATCTTTTTCAAGTGTTTCGGCTGCATGTATATCGCCTTTTATTTTTGAAATATCTATTTGAGATTTAATCTCTTCCAAAATCCAAACTTGCCAAATTATACCTTTTTAAAAATTACAACGCCGTTTGTTCCGCCAAATCCAAAAGAATTGCTCATAGCTACATTAATTTCGCCTTCTCTTGCCACATTAGGTACGTAATCCAAATCACATTCCGGATCCGGTTCTTCATAATTAATAGTAGGAGGTAAAATGTTTTTTTCCATTGCCATAAGCGTAATAACAGCTTCTATTGTTCCCGCAGCTCCTAAACAATGGCCTGTGGCGCCTTTTGTTGAACTAACCGGAGGACATTTTTCTTTTCCTCCAAACAATGCTTTAATAGCCATTGTTTCATATAAATCATTATATTTAGTAGAAGTTCCGTGAGCATTGATATAATCTACTTTTGGCTCTCCCGCCATTTCATAAGCCATTTTCATGGCCCTGTATGCACCTTCCCCCCCGGGGGCGGGAGTGGTGATATGATTTGCATCTGCACTTTCCCCTATTCCCATAATTTCTGCATATATTTTAGCGCCTCTTTCAATTGCATCTTCATATTTTTCCAATATTAAACAAGCTCCGCCTTCACCCATTACAAAACCGTCTCTTTGTGCATCAAACGGACGTGATGATTTTTCCGGTTCATCATTTCTTGTTGAAAGCGCTTTCATTGCTGAAAATCCGCCTACCCCGACAGGACATATACAGGCTTCGCCTGCAACAACCATCATTTTATCTGCCATTCCGGCTTTCATTGTTTTAACAGCCTGAGTAATGGCATGGGTTCCCGCCGCACAAGCGGTTACATTTGCGAGATTTGGACCTTTTAATTTATATTCAATGGAAACAAATCCACCAAGCATATTAACAAGTGCACTTGGAATAAAAAACGGGGAAATCCTTCTTGGACCCCTCGTTTCTACAATAACACTCGCTTTTTCAATCACCGGAAGTCCACCTATTCCGCTTGCCGCACTCACACCGAATCTATTCTCATTATAACTTTCAAGCCCGCTGTCGGCCATGGCCTCTTTGGCAGCGGCAAGTCCAAAATGAATAAACCTGTCAGCTTTTTTTACATCTTTCGGATTCATTATGGTTTTAGGATCGAATCCTTTAACTTCCCCTGCAACCTGAGAAGCATAACCGTCAGGGTCAAAATGCGTAATTCTCCCAACACCTGTTTTTCCGGAAATTATATTATCAAAACTCTCATTTTTGTTTAAACCAACCGAATTTATCATTCCTATACCAGTTACAACTATTCTCATAGACATCCTTTTAAAGTAGTAGGTAATAAATAAAAAATTTATTTATTACTTACCACTCTCAAAAAGAGAGGGGAAATTAAGAGTTTTTAGCTTTTTCTATATAATCAACTACGTCTTGGACAGTCTGGATTTTTTCAGCTTCGCTGTCCGGAATTTCAATTTCGAATTTTTCTTCCAAAGCCATAATCATTTCAACTACGTCTAAGCTGTCAGCACCCAAATCTTCTACGAATCTCGCTTCCGGTTTAACTTCTTCTGGGCTTACATTTAACTGCTCAACTATTACTTCTTTTACTTCATCAAATAATGCCATTATTTCTCCTTTTAATTTTTTAACATTTTACCAAAAATTAACATTCTTTTACAAATTTTTGAAAAATATAAATATAAAAATAATATAACATAGAGAAATAATTATGCCAATCCCCATAAATAATTTTACAATTATTGAACAGTTACTAATTATAAATTACTAATAACTTTTCACGACTCACTATTCACCCATTGCGAAATTGTCAGAATAATTATCAATTTTAATATTATTATGATTGTTAATTTTTCAGAAAATCAAAAACAGATATTAAGCAAATAAAATTTAATCAAAAATAAAAAAAGATTTTACATGCTACCAATATAGTGACAGACACTTTTTCTTTAAGGTATTAAAGAGAAGAAATTATTCTCCTCTTGGAGCTCTTGGTCTAGCTTCGTTTACTCTAAGTCTTCTACCTTGGAATTCTTTGCCGTCAAGTTCTTCTACTGCTGTGTCGGCTCCGCTTTCCATTTCAACGAATCCAAATCCTTTGCTTCTACCTGTTTCTCTGTCATTAATAATCTTAACTGAAACTACTTCCCCATATTCTGCGAATAGAGGTTTTAAATCTTCTTCAGTTGCTTGATAGTTAATGTTTCCTACGTAAAGTGTTTTCATGTGAACGTCCTAAAATTAAATTTTGCAGTGACATTATAACACTGTTTGAAAAAAAAAGCAAATAAAATGTTAAAATTTCAAAAAAAGGACAAATATGTCAGTAAAAACACATTATATAGAATTCAGAAACGCCTTAAGCAAAAACGATATCCAAAAAGCCCGGGAAGAATTTGAAAAAGCTTTTAACGAAAGCTTTTTATTTTATCAACAAAAAATGACAAACAATGAAAAGTTTGATGTTTCCAACGAAGAAGAATTATTTGCTTTAGTTACACTGTTTGATAATATTATCGGATATTATAAAGAAAAAATGTATGAGGAGGGGATAAGCTACTGCGAAAATTTAATCGAACTTATTGATTCTCCAAAACTTAAAGAGATGTTTAAAGGTTTTTCACTTGGAATGCAAAAAGGAATAGATATAGATACTTTTTTTAAAGAATATGTGGATTCAAGCAAAGTCGATGCTGAATTTCCAATGTTTTTATGTAATTTTAAAGAAAAGATAAAAGAATTAATTTAATTAATTGATATCCTTAGATTTGTATTTACTTTTAAACTGAATCCAAAAGGGGTTTTTAAAAGTAAAACAGCTCTTTTTTCTCCCGGATTTTTTGTAATTTCATTATAAATTTTTATCAAATCTTCCTCATAATTTTTACCAATTTCCTTTTCTATAACACATATCTGTTCTTTTTTTGCACCTTTTTCATTTTCCGCTTCTTTTAATGGAAGAATTTTTTTACAGGTAATTCTTAAATAATCGGCAACCTTATCCACGTTTGCCTTAATTGCCAAAGGTTCATCAAGATTTAATTTTTCAAGATGTTCTAAATCCCTTTCAAATATCATAATATCTATTTTACCGTGAAAATCCATTAAAGTTGCAATTGCAAATTTATTGCCTCTTTTTGAAATTCTAACTTTCATAGTATCAATTTTACCTACAAAAAGCGCTTCTTTTCCTATAATTTCCTCTATATCGCTTGAGAGGTTATAATCAAGTTTTTCTATTTCTTTTTTAAAAGGGTCAAGAGGATGTGCCGATACATAAAATCCAAGTGTTTCATATTCGCATTCAAGAAGTGTTTTAATATCAAATTCGGCTAATTTTGGAATTTCCAATTTTTCTTCAACTTCATCATCTTCCATATCGGCAAATAATGAATTTGCATGATGCATGGCATTTTTTCTCTCCTGCACCCTTTTTTTATATTCCAACATATCTTCAATTGCATTTAAAAGGGCTTTTCTTGAATAACCGAAATCATCCATTGCCCCTGATTTCACAAGCTGTTCAAGCACTTTTTTATTTACTTTGCCTGTATCGATTTTTAAAATAAAGTCATTTAAATCACTAAACGGCCTGTTTTGAGTAATACTTTCAATAGCTTTGCTGCCGACCCCTTTTATCGCACTGAGCCCAAATAAAATTTTTTCACCTGTAGGGGTAAACTCGGCATTTGATTTATTTACATTGGGAGGTAGAATCTCTATATTAAGTGATTTGGCCTCTTCTATATATTTAGCAATTTTATCGGTATTATCCGCTTCATAGGTTAAAAGTGCCGCAAAAAATTCTGCGGGATAATATGCTTTTAAAAAAGAAGTCTGGTATGTAATATATGCGTAAGCGGCTGAATGTGATTTGTTAAATCCGTAACCTGCAAATTTTTCTATTAAATTAAACAGATTTTTGGCATTTTCATAAGAAAAACCCCTCTGGGCTGCACGGGTTGCAAATTCTTCCGAATATTTGGCCATAACATCCGCTTTTTTCTTTCCCATCGCCCTTCTTATGATATCCGCTTCCCCCAAACTGAATCCGCCTATTGCCTGAACTATCTGCATAACCTGTTCCTGATAAACAATAACACCGTATGTAGGTTCCAAAATAGGCTTTAGGGCTGTTTCGAATTCATCATTTTCCGTGTTTTCTTTCTATATAATCATCAAGCATTCCGCTCTCCATTGGTCCGGGGCGGTAAAGGGCAAGCATAGCTATAATATCTTCAAATGTAGTAGGTTTTAATCTTTTTGCCAAATCCCTCATACCGTCCGATTCTATCTGAAACAGACCCAAAGTTTTACCCGATTGGATTAATTGAAAAATACTTTTATCTTCCAGATCTAAATTATCTATATCCACATTTGTGTTTTTATTCATTTTTATATTTTTAACAGCCCGCTCTATTACCGTCAACGTTTTTAATCCTAAAAAGTCGAATTTAATCAAATCCACAGGCTCAAGATAATTCAGTGAATACTGCGTTACAATCGTATCATCATTTTCTGAGGGTCTGTATAAAGGGGACTTTTTCCATAATTCTTCATCGCTGATTACCACTCCGGCGGCATGCATACCCGTATTTCTTTTTAAACCTTCAAGCTTTCTTCCGAAAGAATATAATCTGTTATATAACGGTTCTTCTGTAATAATATCTTTTATTTTAGGTTCAATATCAAGGGCTTTGTCAAGCGTGATACCGAGCTGGTCCGGAATAAGTTTTACAAATTTATCCGCTTCGTCATATTTTATTCCAAAAATTCTTGCAACATCCCGGAGCACTCCTTTTGCAAGAAGTGAACCGAAAGTTACCACCTGGGCCACATTTACCTTGCCGTATTTTTCCCTTACATATTCGATAATCTCCCCTCTTCTTTCCTGACAGAAATCCATATCGATATCCGGCATTGAAACCCTCTGAGGGTTTAAAAACCTCTCAAACAAAAGCTGATACCTTATGGGGTCTAAATTTGTTATTTTAAGCGAATATGCAACCAGACTTCCGGCCGCACTTCCCCTTCCGGGACCCACAGGAATTTTTCTTCTTTTGGCCTCTCTTACAAAATCCCAGACAATCAGCATATAACCGGGAAATTTCATTTTTTTGTCAATTTCATATTCAAGCCTATCTTCATATTTTTTATGCAACTCTTTTGGAATCTGTTTCAATCTTTCTTTTAAACCTTCACGGCATTTATATTCAAAATATTCCACATCCTTTTCAAAATTTAACCCTTCTTTGGAAGCATATTCTTTTGTAAATTTAAATGTAGGAGGTGTAGGATTTCCAAGAGGAATTTCCAGATTAATACCCTCGGCCAGTCTGTCCGTATTTTCAATAGCCTCCGGTAAATCGGCAAATTTTTTTTCAAATTCCTCAGGGAAAGGAAAATAATTTTCTCTTATTTCGAATTTTCTGTGCAAATCGTCAAAAAGTTTATTGTTTTCTATGCATTCAAGTGCGTCTTTATAGATATAATCCCCTTTTTGAAGATAAAAAATATTACTGCTTGCAAGAATAGGTATATCAAATTCATTTGAAATGGTTAAAAAATCATTTTCAACAACTCTTTCTTTAAAAGAATCACGTCTTATTTCCAAAAAAATTTCATTTAAACTGTTTTTATAAATTTTTATAATTTCCTTTGCCTTTTTCAATCCGCCGGCACCCTTTAAAACATTATCTTCATCAAACAGATTCAGATGAAAACCTATTTCACTCTCCATCATCGGAAAAACTGTAATAAGTCCCTGCTGATTTTTAATTAGTTCTTCAAAAGGGATAAAAGGAACTTTTTTATAATAATACAAATAGGCAATTGAGCTTAAATACATCAAATTATTATAGCCGGTTTTAAGCAGAATCATTCTTGAAAAAACATCATCTCTTTTTATAATTACTTCGCTTCCTATAATCGGTTTTATTTCAAATTTCTTGCATTCTTCATAAAATTCGATTGCGCTGAACATATTATCAAGTTCTGTTATCCCAAGAGCCTTGTATCCATACTCTTTTGCTTTTTTAACAAGCTCTTTTATTTTGATGGTTGAATGTAAAAGCGAATAATCACTGTGTATATGAAACACTACCATTTATAATATCCCTTAATTTTTCTTTATCCGTTACTTTTATTGATTTTTCACAATAACATATAATTCCGTCATTTTTAAGCCTGCTTAAAATTCTGCTGAGAGTCTCCGGGCTCATGCCGAGTTCTTTTGCCAGCATATATCTTTTCAAAATAACCCTTTTTGTGGCATCATATTTTTGAAGTTTATTAAATTTCACTTCCTGTAAAATCTGGTTACTGAGCATTTTTATAATTCTGTCGCTAAAAGGGGGATTTGAAATATATTTTGAAAAATTTGAAAAATCTATTTCTATCAAATCACTTTCGCTTTGAGCTACTGCGCTAAGACAGTAAGGCCTGTTTTGTATCTGAGAAATAAGCCCGAAAACATCTCCGCAGCCAAACTGGTTTTTAGGTATAACATCCCCTTTTTCATTTGAATCATACATTAAAATATGACCTTTTATTATTGCAAAAAATTTATTTCTTTTTTCCCCTTCAAAAAATATTATTTCATTTTTAGTATACTTTTTTATTAAGCAAAAAGAGGCAATTTCTTTTAAAAGTTCGTCTTTTACGTTAAAAAAAAGAAAGATTTTTCTCAGTTTATTTATCATTCTTCTATTCTGATATAATTAATCGGTTTTAATACAAATTCTTCTTTTTCTATTTCGGCCACTGCTTTTTTTATATTTTTTTCAAGAGACTTATGGGTTGCAAAAAGGAGAAAACTTTCAATTGAAATATCGTTTTTTGCCAAAATATGCGCAATTTTTTCAAGAACCCCTATTTTATCGTTTACTGCAATTCTTAAATAGTATTTGGTTTCGATATTATCTGAAATTTTGAGACTCAGTCTTTCCACTTCAAGAGGTCTTTTGTATCCGAGCATAGGTTTGTTTTGGCCTCTGACAATTTCTATTATATCACTGATTACAGCACTCGCAGTTGCATTTCCTCCGGCTCCGGGACCGTAATATACGCTTTCTCCTACAACATCGCCTATTACACTGACGGCGTTCATAACACCCTCAACCTTTGCAATCATTTTATTTTTTGGAATAAGTGTCGGATGAACTCTTAGTTCCACTTCGTTATCTATTTTTTTGGCAATTCCGAGAAGTTTTATTTCATAATCAAATTCCCTGGCAAATTCAATATCTGTTAAATTTATATTTTCTATTCCCTCGATTAAAATATCTTCCGGTTTTGCATCAATATTATAGGCAATACTTGCCAGGATTAAAAGTTTATGAGCAGTGTCAAAACCGCCGACGTCAAAAGTGGGGTCGGCTTCTGCATAGCCAAGCTTCTGGGCTTCTTTTAAAACTTCCTGATAATCCCTGCCTTTTTTCATTTCGGTTAAAATATAATTGCAAGTACCGTTTATAATACCCTGAATTTCATCAATATGATTTGCACTGAGCCCGTCTCTTAATGCTTTAATTATAGGGATTCCGCCTGCCACACTTGCTTCATATTCAAACGGTGTTTTAGCCAGTTTCTGAAGCTCGAATCTGTGATATGCTAAAAGAGCCTTGTTTGCGCTGACAACCGCCTTATTATGTTTTAAGGCATCTTTTACTACCTCATAAGCGCCGTCAACGCCGCCCATAAGTTCAACCACTATATCTATTTCGCTGTCTCTTGTAACTTTTTTATAATCATCGGTAAGTTCAATATCAACATCTCCCTTACGGGAATTATTTCTTTCCCTGCCCTTGATGTTATTATGTCAAAACCTTAACAACACTGCTTCCGACAGTTCCAAGACCCACTATCCCGATTTTAACCATCACTTTCCTTTAAATAGCGGCCTGACGGATTCTTTTTTCATTTTCAATTAAAGCAATTCTTACATATTCATCCCCGTAAGCCCCAAATCCTATTCCAGGGCTAACCGCAATATGGGCTTCGGTTAAAAGCCTTTTGGAAAACTCTAAACTTCCTAAATGCCTTGCAATTTCAGGGATTTTTGCCCAAACAAACATTGTGGCTCTCGGTTTTTCTATCTCCCATCCCGCATTTGCAAAACTTTCAATCAAAACTTCCCTTCTTTTTTTATATGTTTCAACCACATCTTTGACCAAATGTGTATAATCTCTCAGTGCTACAGTTGCAGCAACCTGTATGGGAGTAAAAGTTCCATAATCAACCCATGATTTATATTTTTGAAGAGCACCTATAAGCACAGGATTTCCAACCATAAAACCTACTCTCCATCCCGCCATGTTATAGCTTTTAGAAAGAGTAAAACTCTCAACCGCAACTTCTTTAGCCCCACTGGCTTCAAAAACAGACGGTGTTTTATATCCGTCAAACGTAATATCCGCATATGCAATATCACTTATAATATAAAGCCCTTCACTTTTTGCAAAATCAACCGCTTTTTGCCAAAAATCTTTATTTACAGTTACCGTTGTGGGATTATGTGGAAAATTTAAAACCAAAAATTTAGGTTTAGGCACTGATTCTATCATGGCCTGTTTCAACTGGGCAAAAAAATCATCTTCATTTAATTCATACTCTTTATTATATGTAAGTTTTACTTTTCTGACACTTGCCCCAGCAAGCATAAAGGCATATGAATGGATAGGATATGTAGGATCGGGCACAATGGCCACATCCCCCACGTTTGTAACGGCCTGAGTCAAATGGACATAACCTTCTTTGCTACCCATTGTCACAACAGCTTCTGTTTCGGGATTAAGGGTCACATTATATCTTCTTGCATACCAGTTACAGACGGCTTCTCTAAGCTTATAAATACCTTTACTGACTGAATATCTGTGATTTTTAGGCTTTCTTGCCGCTTCAACAAGTTTATCAACAATCGGTTTTGGAGTAGGACCATCAGGATTTCCCATAGAAAAATCGATAATATCTTCACCTGCTCTTCTTGCTTGAAGTTTAAGTTCATTAATTACTGCAAAAATATAATTTGGAAGTCTTTCTATTCTTTCAAAATGATTCATTTTATTCCTTTAATTAAGATACCTCTTTTAAAATTGATTTTCGAAAAATTGTCTTTTATTTTTATATACGCCGTATATTCGGGTATATCTACCGCCATATTTTTAAATGTTTTTTTATATGAAATTATATAAAAACAATATAAGGATACCAATTGTCAAATTTTGAAGTAACTATTTTTATTTTTTTAAATCCGTTCGGGTTTACCCAGTATTCTCCTTTTGCATTAATAAGTTTTTTTTCTTCGCCTGTTAAAGGAAAAGCCGGCAGATAAGCATTTTCACAGTCTATATAATATTTCTGTTTTTTATTATATTTTTCACTTCACACCCAAAATTTTCAACAGTGTTTATAAAAATCAGGGGATTTATATAATGATTGGTTTTCATTTCTATATTTAAAGTATAATTTCCGTTTATTAAGGAAATATGTGAAGGGTAAAAATAATAATACCCTATTAAATTCAGTGTTTTATATAAAATTTTAGCTTCCAAAACAGGATTGCTGTTTTTAAAATCAAACTCGGTATTTATAATTTCCGGTTTATCGAAAAAAAGATTTACAAGTCCCAGATTTTCAAGTTTTTTTACCGTGTCTTTCAGGGATAAATTAGTGTCAATACTGTTTAAAAGTTTTTCATAATTTTTGTATTCTCTCTCACCTATTAAATTGACAATATACATATTTTTTGCTAATAAAACAATTCCTATTAAAAAAATAAGTTTTTTCATTTTTCATACTCATTAGGTTTTTTCAAATATTCAAATTTTCCGTTTTTTAAAAGAATCCTGAGAATTTTTTTTGTATTCGGCGTAATGTTTTTATCATTATAAATAATAGTTAAATTTCCATGCCCGAATTTAATATAATAATTTCCCTTTAATATTTTAGGATTGGTTGTAAGATATTCAACACTTTTATTATTGTCTATGTTTATCGCCCTGAACCATACTTTTTCATTTGGAATAATTGTTATGTTGTATTCTTTGGCTTTTTATTCCGGCCGTATTTAAAGAAACATTTGAATCAATATCTTCAATAATTTTCTCTATTGTTTTTTCGCTCACACTGTTTTTGAATGTTTCATTATTCTCTGTAATGTTATTTTCCAAAACTTTTTCTCACTCTTGTTTATTTCAGTAGTTTTAATACCGGTTTTTGATTTTATAAAACTGAAATACAAAAAAGCACTTAATACAAATAAAATTATTATTAAAATCCATAAATAACTTTTTTGGTATCAACATCATCTATTTTATTTTCATTATAATAATTTTCATACTCCTCAATCTCGATAAGCCTGATAAAACCTATAAACTTAACCCTTGGCAGTTTTTCAAATTCTTTATTTTTTATAAATCTAAGTGAAATAGGTGAAATTTTTGTTTTATCTCTTCTATTGAATGATTTTCAAAAAACTCATCTGCATTCATTGCTAATCCTATCTATTAATATTGCAGCGGCGCTTGCAACATTTAGTGAATCAAAATCCCTTTTCATTTCAATTGTAATTATATCATCTAATTTTTCTTTTACCCTTTTACTAAGCCCTTCTCCTTCACTTCCTAAAATTAATGCAGTTTTTGAAGAAACATCAACCCTGCATTTTCCGTTCATATCGGCACCGATAATTTTATAACCTTTTGTTTTTAAAATATTAATTAGCTCAAGTATATTAAAAAAAGAAATTATCCTCATATCAATTGCTGCCCCTGCGCTTGAGCGAATTAATTGAGGCCATTTAAGCTCTTTAATTCCGGTTATTATAACTAAATCAATTCCTAAAGCATAAGAAGTTCTTATTATATTTCCAATATTTCCCATATCAGTAATGTTATCCAAAACAACTATTTTTTCACCTGTTATTTCATATTCTTGTGGAATAAAATCTATTTTTGCAAAGTATCCCTGATGATTTTGATTATGGGAGAGTTTTTGTGCTAATTTATTATCTATAAATTTAATTCTAAAATTTTTAAATTTTTTTAATTCGGTTTTTGATATTTTTTTACTTATTAAAATTTCTTTTACAATTCCGGGATGTTTTTTTATTATATATTCTACCACCCTTTTACCATATACTATCACAATAACCTTCTTTTTTTATATAGTCTAAAGTTTTATTAATAATATCAAATAATTTTGGAGTATATTCTAAAATTTCAATAAAAATTTCTTCTAATTCTTCTTCAATATACTCATGTACAAGTTCATTTCTTAAATTTTTCATCTCTATTAATAATTCATAATTATCAACAAAACCCCTTTTTTCCGCTCTAATTACAATATCAAGTTTTTTATTAATATCTTCCAATTCAAATAAATCCAAACTTCTTAAAACTCTATTTATTAAAATATCAACACATCTTCCAAATCTGTTTGCCAATGCTTCAAAAAGTTCATATTCTTCTTCGTTTAAATCAATTTTAGAAACTTTTTCAAATGACTTTTCAAGCCAATATTTTGACTTTAAAAGCATTTTTACATTTTCACATAAAACATCTTTCAAATTTCAACTCCATTATTTGTTATAAATCTGTAAAAAGCACTTTTATTTATATTGTTAGTTATAATTAAATCAATTTTTCTATCTCCAAATAATAAAAAAAATTTTATTTTTATTTTTTGTTTTATTTTAAAATTTATTTTATCGGAAAGTACAAAAATATCAATATCTCCTCCTTTTTTTCTATCATCAATTCTGCTTCCAAAAATATAAATTTTAGCTTTTTTATCATATAATCTAATAATATTTTTAATAATTTTAATTTCTTCTTTTTTTAATCTCATTAACCTTCTTTTTTAATGAATTTTATCATAAATGAAAGATATTTTCAATTTATTTTTGTGTCTGTCACTATTTCTAAATATTATGAAATTATACAGATTTTAAATCTAGCTGATTATTTCATTATATTTTAGTGGCTTTAAAAGCACTAAATGCTATTGAAATTATAAAAACTATCAATGCTAAAATAAAAAGCAATTCCATATTATAAATCCTTTAAACTCTTAATTTTTTTAATTATAGCAAAATTTATTAACATAATTATAAATGACAAAATAATTATACCAACAACATCTAAAATTAATAATATATTACTTACCTTTCCTATATTTGAAATACCCCATCCAACCATTCCTAATACAGTAACAATTAATATACTAAGCCATACTTTTAAAAACTTTGTTTCTTCTTTTATTTCATCAATTTTTGCCAAAATCAGCCTTTAAATTTTAACAAATTATGTCTGTCACTTTTTTATTAAACAAAAGCCCAAAAGGGCAAGAAATTAGAAACTGTAAATAAATTGCGCTCTAACTTCTTGTTGGTCAGGATTTCCTAAATTATTTCCATCACCGTTATAATTTAAATTAGCATAATATGCTGAAACACCGAATTTTTTATTGAATTTATATCCTCCGCCAACATCAAATTCATTACTGTCAACATTTTTGGTTGCATTTATAGTTCCGGCATTTTTACCGTTACTTTGATTAATACTTACATATGAAGCCCAAACATTTGTTTTTTCATTTATATTATATCCAGCTTTTGCATACCATACATCTACATCAGTTAAGTTTGCTACATTATATCTTAATTCTGCTGGAACTTGTCCAATTACAGCATAGTCACTTGTAGCAATTACTCCGGCTTTATCGTTAGTTGAAGCGTATCCAACCTCACCATTAATTCCTGAAACATTTGCATTTAATGCTATATTGAAATAATTATGATTACTTACATTTGTTAAACCTAATGATTTATCATCTAATTTTGAAGTAGCAAAATCAGCTTTAATTCCAACACCATAATCTTTTAAGAAGTTTAAGTTTGTCATCACAATAAATGCGTTTTTAACAGCATCTGTTATATGATAATCCCAAACCTGAGCACTTCCGAATGCATCGTTTGCATAAATAGCACCGGCTGTATAAACATCTTTTGCCCCATTATTTGTTGCTGCACTGATTGGAAGATTTAAATTACCTTGATCAACTGTTCCATTAGCATTAAAGATATGATCAACCCATCCACCAGCTACTGTTAATCCATTTCCTGCATTATACATTGCAACTACACCTGCACCGTGAGCAGTTGTATATGGATCGCTTGAAGCAAACGGTAATGAACCAAGAGGAACAACACCTGCATTAACAATAAGACCGTTATTTGCATAATTTAAGAAGAATAAGCTATCTCCCAATCCAGTTGTTCCAGCTGTAGAAACATTTGAAGAAGCTTTATCTTTGAAATTTTGTTGAGCATGAACTCTCCAAACAATTTTCATATTTTCTGCAACTGGCACACCAAATACTAATTTAGCATTTGTTCTCCATCTGTTGTAATCAGTTGTACCTGAATTTTTTTTATCTTGATGATAATAATATCTGATTCTCATAAATCCGTTAAGACTTACACCTTTGATTGCATCTGTTAGAGGAGTTGCACTTGCAACACTCATTGAACCCATTGCTACTAAAGCTGCTAAAGATAATTTTTTTAGCATTTTCTCTCTCCTTTAATTTTTTTTTGTCTCACAATTATATCGTCAATTTTTAAAAAAATCAAATAATTTTGGTATTTTTTTGAAAAATTTTCAAAATTTGTTAATTTTTTGTTAACAAATTTTCTAACACTCATAACTTTTTCCAACATTTTCACAACTCACAACTCACTACTCACCATATCTTGGCATACCCATTATATTATAGCCGCTGTCTACAAAATGAACCTCACCGGTAACCCCGCTTGAAAGCTCACTTAACAGATACATTCCTGAATTTCCGACTTCATCAATTGTAACATTTTTCATTAAAGGTGAATTTTTTTCATTATATTTAAGTATTTCGCTAAAATCTCCTATACCGCTTGCCGCAAGTGTTTTAATAGGGCCGGCGCTCAGAGCGTTTATTCTAATTTTTCTCTCACCTAAATCCACCGCTAAATACCTAACGCTTGCTTCAAGCGCCGCTTTTGCCACACCCATTACATTATAATGTGGAATATATCTTGTGCTTCCAAGGTAGGTTAATGTCAAAATGCTTGCCCCGTCATTCATAACAGGTTCCATTTTTTGAACAAGCTCTATTAATGAATATACACTGATTTGCATTGCTATATTGAATGCCTCTTTTTTGGTATCTATAAATTTACCGTCAAGCGCCTCTCTAGGAGCAAATGCAACTGAATGGACCAAAAAGTCTATTTTTCCATAATCTTTTTCAATATTATCTTTTAAACTAATTAACTCTTCTTCTTTACTTACATCAAGAGGATATATATTTTTTACATCAAGTTCGTTTGCTACTTTTTCAACCCTTGGTTTTAATTTATCATTTTGATAAGTAAGTATAATTTCAGCACCCTCTTTTTTACAAGCTTTTGCAATTCCGTATGCAATCGAACGGTTGTTTGCCACACCTACAACTAAACCTTTTTTTCCTTGCATTACGCCCATTAAATCTCCTTTGCTTTTTTTATCATTTCCTTAAACACTTCTACATCTAAACTAGCGCTGCCGACCAACACACCATCAACATTTTCGATTTTTAAAATATCTTCAATGTTACTTAATTTCACACTTCCGCCGTATAGAATCGGCCTTTTGATAAATTTTCTGATTTCTTTATGAGTTTCTTGGATTTGTTCTAATTTTGCACTGACCCCTGTGCCTATAGCCCACACCGGCTCGTATGCAACAATCAGTTTTTCATATTCTAAATCTATTCCTATAAGCTGCCCTTTTAAGTATTCTACAACTGCTTCTATTCCTTTTTTTCTAATTTCAAGCGGCTCTCCAATGCAGTAGAATATTTCAAAATTATTATTTTTAAAAAAATCAAATTTTTTTGCTATAAATTCCTGGCTTTCACCTAAAATATGTCTTCTTTCGCTGTGGCCTATTAAAATTCTTTTTATATTAAATTCATTAAGCTGCTCTAAACCGATTTCCCCGGTATATGCACCGCTCATTGTAGGATATGCGTTTTGAGCCCCGATTAATTCATCTTCTATCAATGCACTTTGCGGAGGAAAAACGGCAACTTTAACATTTCCAAAATCAATTTTTTCAAGTTCCTTTAAATATTCAACAGTTTCTTTTCTTGTTTTATTTGTTTTAAAATTTGCCGCTACTATCATTTTATCTCCAATGCTGCAATTGCAGGAAGTTTTTTGCCTTCAAGAAGTTCCAGACTCGCTCCTCCACCGGTAGAAATAAATGTCATTTCTTCATCATCTCCGGCTCTGGCAACCGCATCTGCGCTATCTCCTCCGCCTACTACCTTTATTCCGTGGCTTCTTGCAATTTCATGTGAAATTTTAAAAGTTCCCCTTGCAAATTTATCCATCTCATATACTCCCATAGGTCCGTTCCACAAAATTGTCTGGGCATCCCAAAGCACTTCTCCAAAAAGCCTAACGCTAGCAGGTCCTATATCAAGCCCCATCCAACCGTCCGGAATTTCCTGGGAAGGGACATATTTAACCATTGCATCTTCAGCAAATTTATTTGCAACAACTATATCAACCGGCAGATAAAACTTAACCCCAAGTTTTTTAGCTTCAGACATAATTTTTAATGCTTCGTCTATTAAATCCTCTTCCACTAAACTTTTTCCTATATCATATCCGAGCGCTTTTAAAAATGTAAAAGCCATACCTCCACCTATTATCATTTTATCCACTTTTTCAAGCAGATTTATTAGAGCCTGAAGTTTTCCGCTTACTTTACTTCCTCCTACAACCGCTACAAACGGCCTTACAGGATTTTTAAGTAATTTATAAAAGAAATTGATTTCTTTTAAAAGTAAAAATCCGGCCGCCTTATGTAAATTGTCATAAAATTTTGTAATTGCTTCAACACTTGCATGTGCCCTGTGGCTTACACCGAATGCATCATTTATATAAAATTCACCGTATTCGGAAAGTTCTTTTGCAAATCCCTCATCATTTTTAGTTTCTCTCGGATCAAACCTCAAATTTTCAAGCAGCAAAACTTCCCCGCTATTTAAATTAGCGGCTTTACTTTTTGCATCTTCTCCAATAACATCTTTAACCATAATAATTTCTTTAGCCAAAAGCTGAGAAAGTCTTTTTGCAACGGGTTTTAGTGAATATTTTTCATTAAATTCACCTTTTGGCCTTCCAAGATGGGAGCCTATTACTATTTTACACCCGTGGTCTATTAAATATCTGATAGTAGGAAGTGCCATTCTTATTCTTCTGTCATCTGTTATATTGCCGAATTCATCCAACGGAACATTAAAATCACATCTTAAAAATACACTGTTTCCTTCTTTTAATTCTAAATCTTTCGGTGAATTTAATTTCATATTGCTCCTTTTTTTTAAAATTTTAACATATATTTAATTTAATTTTACATTTTTCATTTTACATTTACCATTTATATATATATTCCGCCATTTCAATCATTCTGTTTGAATAACCCCATTCATTGTCATACCAGCTAAAAATTTTTACTAAATTTGAGTTTACTTTTGTCAAATCAGGGGCGACAATAGAACTTGCAGGGTTTGAATTAATATCACTGCTTACTTTATACTCTTCATCCACTTCCAAAATACCTTTTAAATCGGTAAGTGAATGAAATTTAATGAATTCATTTATCTCTTCTTTTGAAGTTTCTTTATCCAATTCAAGCGTTAAATCCATAAGTGAAACATTGGCTACAGGAACTCTTACACTAACCCCGTCAAGCTTTCCTTTTAAATTTGGCAACACTTTATAAATCGCTTTTGCCGCCCCCGTGAAAGTAGGAATTATATTCTCAGCCGCAGCGCGTGAGCGTCTTATATCACGTATATTTGGAGCATCAAGCAGTTTTTGGTCCATCGTATAAGAATGAATGGTGCTCATAAAACCTTTTTTTATTCCAAATTTCTCATCAATAATTTTTGCAACAGGCCCAAGACAGTTTGTAGTACAGGAAGCGTTTGAAATAATATTTTCACCTTTATATTCTCTGTAATTCACCCCCAATACATAAGTCGGGGTGTTATCATTTGCCGGGGCTGAAATAATTACTTTTTTTACATTTCCTTTTAAATGTCCTTTTGCAAGATTTGAACTTAAAAATTTACCTGTGCATTCAAGAACAACATCCGCTTCATCAAAAGGTATATTAAGAGGATTTTTTTCTTGAGAGTAATTTATAATATTTTCACCTATTTTTAAAGTATTTTTATCAATAACTTCAACGTCTCTTTCTAACATTCCCCTTGTTGTATCATATTTAATTAAATATGCGGCTAGATTAATATCCATTAAATCATTAATAGCAACTATTTCTATATTTTTATTTAACGCAACCCTTAAAACACTTCTTCCGATTCTTCCTATTCCGTTAATTGCAATTTTCATTTATTGCCTCATTTTTAATTTTAAATCTTTAAGAAATTTATCCATCTGATATCTTGCCCTGTATTCTTCACTCATTAAATGAATTAAAATATCCCCTAAATCGATGGCAATCCAGTCATTACTTTCATCAACCCCCAGAAATGTTTCGCCCATCGGTTTTAAAGTTTTTTTAAGATAATCAAGCAGTGCCTGAGCGTGTTTATCGGCCATAGCAGTGGCCACAATTACATAATCCACAAAATAATCCTTATCTCTTAAGTCATATTCCATAACATCAAGTGCTTTTTTCTCTTCCAATAAATCTTTAATTTTTGCAATTCTGTCCATAAAACTCCTTTATTTCATTTTCTATTATTTTTGGTAAATATTTGAAATTACAGTTTCTAATTTCCGTGGAACTGATTGGAACGTTAACATCTAAAACTTTTTTAATATTATACTTCTTAAGCAAATCTAAATCAACTTTTCCTCTTTTAGCAACCACCAGATGGGTTTTTTTTAAAATTTCATCAATATTTTTCCATTTGCCGAGTGTTTTTAAATTATCGCTTCCTATAATAAAATATTTCGGCTTAAATTTTTTAATTGTTTCTATTGAATAAACAGGACGATTTTGTTTTATTTCAAAATCGCTTATCTCTACTTTTGGATTGTTTCCAAAAAGCTTTTTCAGCCATTTAACCCTAAGCTCAGCCGGCGCATGAAAATTTTTTTTAAGTGGATTTAAATAATTTGGCATTATTATAAGTTTATCTATATCAAGCTCTTTTAATACTTTTTTGGCAACTTCAACATGCCCCAAATGAACAGGGTCAAAGCTGCCCCCGAAAATCGCTATATTTCCCATTCGCTAATTAATTCAATTCCGTTTTCTTTTAAAATTTTAGAAGTTAATCCCGGTGCATCGCACTTGCATTCACACCCGTTTATATAGGCACTTGTTTTTTTAATACCGCAGCTTGGAGACTTTTCTTTTCCTATAAAAATTTTAATATTTTCTTCCCTGCAAATTCTAAGAGCCTCATTTGCCCCTTTTAAAAATTCTTTAGTTTTATCAACTCCGTTTATATCAATAATTTTATCCCCTATAAATCTGGCTGCGGGACGGGGGGTCGGAAGAGAAAAAGCCTCCGGACAAAAAGGAATCAGCTCATAATTTTCATTTAATTTATTTAATTTTTCATCATTTAAAGGTTTTGATTTACCATCATATCTACAAGGAAATCCCAACATACATTTGCTAATCATTGCTTTCATATTCAATTACCTTTTTTTCACAACTCACTACTCACCATTTTCACTATTTACATTTTTTCTTTTGCATTTATCCCGAGAAGTGAAAGTCCCAGTTTTATAATAATTCCTACAACCGCCAAAATTTTCAGCCTGATTTCTTCCCTGTCACTTCCAATAACCTTATTTTTATTATAAAATTTATGAAATTCACTTGCCAAATCTATTAAATAGTTTGTAAGTCTGTGAGGCTCCCTGTTGATAAATGCATCTTCTAAAACATAAGGCAAAGTCAAGGCAAAAAACAGAAGTTCTTTTTCATCTTCTTCCAAATTTTTAAGTTCTATATTTTTTACATCGTCATAATCCATATTTTTATTTCTAAAAATCGAACGGATTCTTGCATGGGCATAATTTACATAATAATTTGGATTAGAACTGTCTTCTTTTTTTAAATCCTCAACATCAAACTCAAGATGTGTATCCGCTTTTTTAGTCAGAAAGATAAAACGCAGGGCATCCGCCCCCACATCTTCCACAACATCCCTCACCAAAATAAAATTACCGGCCCTTTTACTCATTTTATAAGGTTTGCCGCCTTTTAAAAGTTTTACCATCTGGGAAAGTAGTATTTCAAGTTTATCCGGGTCAAACCCCAAAAATTTAATTGCAGCTTTTACCCTTGCAATATATCCGTGATGGTCCGCCCCCCAGATATTTATGTATCTGTCATAATTTCTTTTAAATTTATCCCAGTGATAAATAATATCACCGGCTAAATAGGTAGGTCTTCCATCTTCCCTTACCACGACCCTGTCTTTTTCATCTTTAAATTCAGAGGATTTTATCCATACTTTACCCTCTTTTTCATACAAAGCGGAGTTTTTGTCAAGAATGTCTTTTACCTCATCCCAATATTTATATAATTCTTTTTCACTTACCCACTTATCAAAAGGGGTAACATTTAAAGAAGCGATATCTTTTTTTATTTCATTCAACATTTTATCCTTTGCCCACATATTGAGCTTTTCATCATTAAAACTGTTTTCTTTGTTTGTGAAATAATCTTTGCCAAATTCTTTTATAGCCTCAGATGCCAAATCTTTTATATAATCACCTTTATAATACTCTTCGGGCCAGGTCACATCAAAACCTAAAATTTCCCTTGCCGTCAAATAAACAGAAAGCCCGAGAAGTGCAATCTGTCGGCCGGCATCATTTACATAATATTCGGTATCTATTTTATAACCTGTATGTCTTCCTATTCTGGCAATAGAATCCCCGTAAATGGCGCCTCTTGCATGACCTATGTGTAATGGGCCTGTCGGGTTTGCGGAAATATATTCAAGCAAAATCCTCTCTTGCTTTTTACTCTTCGCAAAATTTTCTTTTTCTTCTAAAACCTTATTTGCAAATTCATCCAAAAATTTATCGCTGAGTTTTAAATTTACAAATCCGCTAAGTGCTTCAACTTTTTCAAATTCAGCGCATCCTCTCAATTTTTCACAGAGGCTTTTTGCAAATTCGTTCGGGTTTATTTTATTTTCTTTTGCATATTTAAAAACAGGGACGGCAAAATGACCAAAATCTTTTTGCTTCGGTTTGTTAATAGGAGGATTTTCACCTAAATGTTTTTTAAAAATATCGGCAACTCTTTTCTTCATTCATTTCCTTTCCACTCGTTTATAAATTCATCTACATTATATTTGCTTCTTTTTATAAGAGACGCAGTTGCAACCGCTTTTAAAAATTCTTTGGATTCATCAAATTCATTGTTTATTAAAAGATAATCATACTCATCTATTTTTTTCATTTCGTTTAATGCGTTAATAAGTCTTATTTCAAGGGATTCTTTTGTTTCAGTTCCTCTTTTTTCAAGTCTTTTTATCAATGTATTCATATCTTTTGTAGTTATAAATACGCCGGTTGTAATATTTGGATACAATTTTTTTACATTTTCATATCCCTGAACATCAATATCCAAAAACACTATTTTACCTTCACTTAAAGCTTTGTCAATCTGTCTTTTGCTCGTTCCGTAAAAATTTCCGTGAACTTCCGCCCATTCCAGAAAATAACCCTCTTCAATGTCTTTTAAAAATTCTTCTTTACTCACAAAAAAATAATCAACACCGTCAATTTCCCCTTTTCTCATAGGACGTGTTGTAGATGAAATACTGAAATACGCCTTTTTTTGAAGCTCTTCACATGCGCTTCTCGCCAGACTTGTTTTTCCGCTTCCGCTAGGACCCGATACAACTAAAATACTTCCATCCATTTTAATCTCCAAAATCTATAGTAATGGTAACTTTTGCTTTTGCTTTTTTCAGTTCATCCCAATTTATATTTAAGATACTTCCGAGTGTTTTTTCTTGTAAATTTTTTGGAGCTTTTTTATTAATCTGTCTATTTCAGGCAGCTCTTCATTTTCCATTTTTAACTTTTCACTTTTCTTGGCCACTTGGAACTTGGCTACTTTCAATCTCTTCTCCCAAAGCTTTTGCCAAATCCTTTTCATTTATACTTTCTAATTCCAAATCTTCATTATTTTCATCTTTTTGGGTGTTAATATCTTCTTCTGTTTCGATTTCCGGCAATTCTTCCTCTCACTTGGAACTTGGCTACTTGGCAATTCTATTTTCACTTTTAACTTTTAACTTTTCACTTTCTACCTTCTTTATCTTCATCTTCCAGATTTTGTAGTTCTTCCTCACTGATGGAAATAGTATCTTCTATATCTGAATCGGGTGCTTCTTCCAACAGTTCGTCTTCTGTAATCAACACTTCGTCTTCAGGTAAATTTTCCAACTCTTCGAGTTCTTCAAAATCCGGTTTTTCATCGCCTTCTTCCACCAATTCATCTATATCATCCAGGGCAAAATCGTCTATTTCTTCTTTTTGGGTATTTTCCAAATCAAAATTTTCTTCTTCCAAATCCAAATCTTCATTAAAATTTTCAATATCGAAACTTTCTTTTGTTTCATTTTGGATATTCGGCAGTTTTTCCAACACATCCATTAAATCGGTAGGTAAAAACGGTTTTGTAAGATATGTATCAAAACCTGGTAATTTTTCATCTTTTTTAGAAAGAATCAAAACAAATTTTGCATTTTTGAACTTTTCTTTCAAAGAATTCAAAAATTCTTCATCATACAAATCTTTTTCCAAAAAAACAGCTTCAAAATTATCTTCCGGAACAAACTCCCTGTTTCCGATAATAACATCGTCACCTTTCTTTTCAGTACTCAGCGTAAAAAGTTTTTCTATAGTCGGATTGGCAGAAATTAAAAGTATTTTCATGGCTGACCTCATTTTTTTATTATAATTATATTAAAAAAGGTGGCAAAATTGAAAAAAATCCTGTTTTATTTATTATTTATCCTGTTTTTAAATGCGAACAATGTTTATTTTATGCCCTTTGAGGGAAAAAATGCTCAAAAAGAATTATGCAATATTTTCACCCATGCCAAAAAAAATATAAAAATAGCAATGTATACATTTACCAATAAAAAAATTGCAAAAGCCCTGAAAATAGCCGCAAAACACGGAACAAAGATTTATATTATAGCTGATTTGGAAGAATCAAAATATAAATATTCCGTTATTCCAAACCTTGCGGCAATAAAAAAATTTGATATTTATCTTTTAAGCGGTAAAAATTATAAAAACGGCAACAAAGCAAAAATGCATGTAAAAATGTCTATTATAGACAATAAATATTTGATTATCGGAAGTGCAAATTATTCTTACAGCGCTTTTTTTAAAAATTATGAATATATCTTAATCACTCAGGATAAAAATTTAATAAATAAATTCAACAAATATTTTTATATGTTGAAACAAAATGCCAAAGCTTACAGGCTCAGCCGATAATTTTTAAAATTACATTAAAAGCCTGAATAAATTCTTTTTGAAATACATTTGCAAAAGAAGCCATAATCGCAATCAGAATTAAAAAAGAAAGTCCAATTTTTATAGGAAACCCTACTACCAGCAGGTTAAACTGAGGCATTGTTTTCATAATCATTCCAAAAATTATGTCGCTTAAAATAGAAACGGCCAAAACAGGAAAAGCCATTGCAATTCCAAAAACAAAATATTTAAACATATAAATAACAAAAAACTGATACATTGAATGAATATCAAAAACAGCCCCAAACGGCAGGCTTCCTAATGTTTTACTTATTAAAAATATTTCTAAATGATCCCCTCCGAAAGCAAAAAATATCAACAGTGCAACCCAGGTAAAAAATTCACCTATAATATTTGTATTGAGCCCCGAATTTGGATCTATTACATTTGCCAAAGTAAATCCCATCACAAAACTTATCTGTTCGGCTGCATATTTTAAAATATCAAAAATAAGCGTAAGGGCAACTCCCACAAAAAAAGCAAAAGCACTCTCAAACAAAACAGCCAATATCACATTTATAATATTAATTTCAAATGTTATTTTCGGGCTAATAGGGAAAAAAAGTATTGTAAGCCACAGGGCAAACGCCGCCTTTGCTTTCATGGGAATAGTCGGATATGAGAAAAAAGGCAAAAACGCCAAAAAAGAAGATATTCTAATAAACAAAAGCAAAAATGTAACAGTATTAACCGGCGTTAAATAATTAATTAATTCCATTTTCACTCACTACTCACCAACTCACTATTCACTACTCATTATTTTCACAACTCACTATTCACTAACTGTTTGTTTTTCAATTCATAAATTTTATCAAATTTTTTAGCTATTTCTATATCGTGGGTTACAGTTACAATAGATGCACTATTCTCGTCAGCATATTCTTTTAAAATTTCTATTACTTCGTTTGCATTAACATTATCTAAATTTCCGGTAGGCTCGTCAGCAAAAATAATTCTCGGTTTTTTTGTTAGAACCCTTGCAATACTAACTCTTTGCTGCTGGCCTCCACTTAAGGTTTGAATATTCTGATTTATTACATCTTTTATTTTGAGTCTATCAAGCAAATCAAAATCAACTTCCCTGTTGCATAAAATTGCGGCAGCCTGAATATTCTCAAGTGCTGTGAATGTGTTAAAAAGATAATGAAACTGAAAAATTACACCTATTTTATTTCTTCTAAATTCAATTAACTCTTTTTCTTTTAGTTTATAAATTTCTTGTTTATCAATAAAAACTTGTCCCTCATTTGGTTTTAAAAATGAAGATAAAATATGAAGAAGTGTGGATTTTCCGCTTCCGCTGGAACCTATTATGGCAATTTTTTCTTTGGGTTTTATTTCAAGATTTACATCTGAAAAAAGAAGATAATCAAATGAGTGTTTTAAATTTATTGCTTTTATCATTTTTTTCACTACTCACTATTCACTATTTTCACTTAAGCGCCAAAAGGCGCTAAGTAATTATTGTAAAGCTGCCGCTACTTCATCAGCTAAAGTACATCCGTTTTTAACCAAACCTTCTCCGACTTCAAATCTGATAAAGTCAACAAGTTTTGCACTTCCTCCGGCTTTTTTTGCCGCATTTTCAAGTGCTTTAGCAACATTTTCTTTTTTTTCTGCTTTTACATATTCTTGCTCAGTAAGACAATTTTCTTCATAGAATTTTTTAATTTTTCCGGGAATAATTTTTTCAATTACATTTTCAGGTTTACCCTCTTTTAGAAGCTGGGCTTTTGCAATGTCTTTTTCTTTTTCAATTACATCAGCCGGTACACTCTCAGGATTTAGAAAAGAAGGTTTCATAGCCGCAATATGCATGGCAATATCTTTTAGAGTATCTTTAATTGCTTCACAGGTTTCATCTCTGTCGCATTCAGCCGCAACCAAAACGCCTACTTTTCCCCCCGCGTGGATATATCCGTTTACTATTCCGTTTTCCGGTGCTTTGATTGTTGCCATTCTTCTGACAACAATATTTTCACCTATTTTTGCTATTTTTACTTTTAATTCTTCTTCGAATGTACCCTCACCAAATTTTGTTTTATTTAAGTTTTCAACATCGGTGATATTTTCAGTATTAACAGTTTTAACCGTTTCACTTACAAATTCAACAAATTCATCTGTTTTGGCAACAAAATCTGTTTCACAGTTTACTTCTACGATACTTCCTTTTTTCATATCAGGGGTAATACTAATTTCAACTCTTCCCTCAGCCGCATTTCTGTCTGCTTTTTTAGCGGCTTTTGCAAGACCTTTTTTTCTTAATATTTCAACCGCTTTTTCTTCATCGCCGTTTGCTTCAACCAATGCTTTTTTACAATCCATCATTCCGGCACCGGTTTTTTCTCTTAGCGCCTTTACCTGAGCTGCTGTAATGTTTGCCATATTATGCCTCCTCTTTAATATCTTCTGTTTCTTTTTCGATTTCTTCTTCGCTTTTAGTTTCTGCCGCTGCTTCTTCTTTTACTTCTTTAATTTCTTCATTAATTTCTTCAGGTGTAATTTCTTCCACTTCTTCTCCTGCGCTTCTTGCCATTTCTTTACCTTCAATTATAGCATCAGCAATTTTTTCACAGAAAAGATTTACACTTCTGATTGCATCATCGTTTCCCGGGATTGGATAATCAACCACGTCAGGATCACAGTTTGTATCAAGCGGAGCAACCACAGGAAGTCCAAGTTTATTTGCTTCTGCAACTGCAATTCTTTCTTTAACCGTATCAATAATAAACAACATATCCGGCAATGTTTTCATATGTCTTATACCACCGAGAACTCTTTCAAGTTTTGCTTTTCTTCTGGCCAAAATCAATCTTTCTTTTTTAGTTAAAAGGTTAATTTGCCCGCTCTCTTCCATTTTTTCAATAATTTCCAATTTTCTTATTGATTTTTGAATTGTTGGAAAGTTTGTAAGCATACCGCCGAGCCATCTGTGGTTAACATACGGCATACCGGCTCTTTCGGCATGGGTTTTTACAGCATCAATTGCCTGTTTTTTAGTTCCGACAAAAAGAATTGTTTTTCCTTCAGCCGCCGCATCTCTAACTATACCGCACGCATATTTGAAAAATCTCAAAGTTTTTTGCAAGTCAATAATATAGATATTTTTTCTGACACCGAAGATATATTTCTTCATTTTTGGATTCCATCTTCTTCTTTGATGTCCGAAATGAACACCGCACTCCAATAAATCTTTCATTGTTACATTACACGCCATTGTTTCTCCTTGAATTATTTTTTTATTTTGGCTGGGTTTAGCCTCCCTCTCCGTTAACAGCATAGCTGCAACCCGACCAAGGAATAAAGAGGTGAGAACTAGAAATGAAATTGTATCAAAGTTACGATATAATTGCAATAAAAAAGGATAAACTATGCCAATGCTTGACAGTTTTTTAGTTGACCATGTAAAAATGCCGGCCCCGGGCCTAAGAATTGCAAAAAAAATGAAAACACCAAAAGGTGATGTAATTACAGTTTATGATGTAAGGTTTGCAAAACCAAATAAAGAAATAATTGACGAAAAAGCAATGCATACGCTTGAGCATCTGTTTGCAGGGTTTATGAGAGATAATCTTCCTAATTTTGAGATTATAGATATTTCACCTATGGGATGCAGAACAGGATTTTATATGAGCATAATCGGAAAACCGAATGATAAAGAAGTAATTGAAGCGTGGAGAAAATCTATGCAAAATATTTTAGATACTGATACTATCCCGGAAGCAAATATCTATCAATGCGGCAGCTGTTATATGCACTCCCTCCCAGGTGCTAAAAAAGTTGCTAAACATATAATAGAAAGCGAAATCGTTATAATGGACAATAAAGAGCTGGCACTAAATCCTAATAATATTCCAAATATATGCGATGTAAATCCTAATGAAGTTAAAATTTTAGGGATTTAACTTCTTCTTTTATTCATTTATAATAATTAGTGTTTGACACTAAACTTAGCTAAAAATATTAATTTATAATTCAATATTTAGCATTTATAATTCACAATTCAACACTCAACATTCATAACTTATAATTATTTTTCAGGCGCCCCAGGAACCTGCGGCACAGGGACATAAGAGGTGCTCTGCTCCCTTCCGGGCCTGAAGCGTTGCCTCTTACACCCCTTGCACAGGGCTGGGACAGGTGAAATTATATCATAAAATATTTAAAATTTCTTTAATTTCCTCCAAATTATTACTTTTTTTAATACATTTATAAATTGTACATATTTCAAAACTTTCACCTTTTTTCCATAAAACATAAGGATATGAAAAATCTCCTTTATATAAAGGAGTTTCAGAAGTTATTATATATTCACCCAAAATATTTTTTATAGCGGCTTTTGTAATAGTTGCATAATAAAGCGGATAATTTTTTACATAATAGCTTCCCTCTTCAATTATTTTATCGGCTTCTTTTTTCAGTTCAATATTATAATTTAAAAGCGATAAATCCAAAAAATCATTTGCCAAAACACCCAAAGAACTTGCATATGATGAATCGCTAAAATCTGCTTTCATGCTTTTATCTTGATTCATATACCAGTTATCTTTTTTAAACAAAAATACCTCTTTACTAAGTTTATTTACAAATTTTAAATATTTTTCTTCGTAAGTATATTCATAAGCGGTTATCAAAGCACCTATTAAAAATGCATAATCTTCAAGAAGCCCTTCTTTTTTATTTTTTTTATTTTTATTGAAAGAATGATAAAGTTTATCTTTATACATAACTTCGATTAATTTTTCTAAACTCTTTTTTGCAGTATCTAAATATTTTTCATCAAATTCACCTACTGCAAAAAGAGTTCTTATCATCATAGCATTCCAGGAAGTTATTTTTTTAGTGTCAATAAACGGAAATTCTCTTTTTTCTCTTATCAGTTTCAGTTTTTCTAAAGCCTTTTCATAATTTTTAGGTCTTTCTCCTTGAATCGTAGGATTATTTAATCCGTTAAAATTACCATATTTTTTAATTCCAAAATAATTTAACAATTCTTCTTTATTTTCAAATTCACTAAATGCTTCATTAACCTCATCAAAATCATATACAAAATATTTACCCTCACCCCCATTACTGTCCGCATCGCTAGCTGAGAAAAAAAGCCCGTTTTCATAATATTTATTTAACATTTCATCAATACTTTTAAATGCTACTTCTTTATAAAAAGGATTTTTTGTAATTTTATACATCCTGAGATATATATAAGATAAATTTGCATTGTTATAAAGCATCTTTTCAAAATGAGGAATTTCCCATTTGTTATCTACCGAATATCTATAAAATCCGCCTTCAACCTGGTCAAATATACCGCCTTTTGCCATTTTAGTTAGGGTAATATTTAAA